>CAYTGY010000062.1:0-5329 GCA_964437265.1 uncultured Spirochaetaceae bacterium
ACGACGCAGCAGCGTGGCTGGTGCGGACGTACGGTCGTGACTACTGGATTGTTGGAGCTACGGTCACAACAATCTTTGAGACTGCGTGGGCGCTGCGCGGATTAGATCAGATGCTGGTTGATCTGGTTGCAAGCCCGGATTTGGCGGAACGCATACTTGATATTCCGTACCGGTATCATGCGACCGCGGCCAAGAAGCTCACCGAGCTCGGCGTAGACATGATCTGGACCGGGGACGACATGGGAACACAGCGAACCATGCTCATCTCCCCGGATCTCTGGCGACGCTTCTTCAAGCCCCGAATGGCGCAGCTGTTTGCGGACCTCAAGGCCGTCAATTCCGCGATCAAGATCGCGTACCACTCGGATGGGAATATCGAGCCTATCATTGACGTTCTGGGGCACCATAGATGAGCAGCACACACTGCCCTTTGGGACCCCGGAGCAGGTCCGGTCGGAGACGTACCAGCGGGTAACGGAGGTCGTAACGGGTGGCGGCCTGATCATCAGTCCCACCCATCATGTCCAGCTGGATACGCCGCTGCCGAATCTCTACGCAATGATAGACACCATACTGACCACCCGGTGCACGTAGAGTCGCACTGAGTCCCGTTTCTCCTTATACTACTCCAATCATCCCGGCGAGCCGGACGGCAGGAGCTCATCATGGATATCATCTCCGTTGTGTTGTTGGTATTCGGCGTCCTCGAGTTGGCGAATGTACTGTTGCTCTACCTGGCGCCCGGCTCCCGACGCGGCAACAGCATGGGGTTTTTCAAGGCCTATGAGAAGTCCAAGGAGGACCCGGAGGTGCACGCCCTGGTCAGCTATCTGGTGAACTGGGTCGCCGGCACCAAGCTGATCTTCATTGTGCTGCTGATCGGCATCCTGATCACCGGCAACCCCGCCACCAAGGTCTTCACCGCAATCGCCCTCGTCTTCTCCATCATGACCTTCTTCTCACGCCTCTACCCGGCGCTGAAGACGATGGATCGGAAGGGACAGATCGTTCCTCCCGGCTATTCCCGGACGCTTGCAACCATGATCGCCGCGTTTATCCTGACCTTTGCCGTGGCGGTGATCGTCTACCTCATAGGATACCGCAACCCATGACGCCACTGACCAAGGACACCGTCAGAGCGCTCTGGTCGCAGACCTACAACACCCACGGCAAGCCGGATTGGTCGCATCTCTTCCCCTACTATGACGAAGAGATCGTGTTCCAGGACTCCATCCAGCGGGTGAAGGGTAAAGCGGCGTTCATGCGAGTGTGCAACCGGCTTGCGTCGCGGTGCAAGGAGCTCCAGATGGATATCCGGGACGTCGCCCAGCACGGGAACGCGATCTTCCTCCAGTGGGAGATGACCATGATGTTCAAGAAGTGGCCCAGCTCCACGCTCTACGGGTGCACCAAACTCACGCTGAACCACGCATCACTGATCGTTGAGCAGCGGGACTACTACGACCTCTGGGGAGACATCTTTGACAACATCCCGCGCTTTGGGCCCCGGTACCGTCGGTTCATGCACAAGAGGTTTGGGTAACATGATGTCAAAGTATCTGAAGGAGTACCGACTTGCGGACATGCGCACCATGCTCACCAACAGCAGAGCCCCGCACCACCGGTCGGCGGCGTCGCTCGCCGGCAAGACCGCGGTGATCGCCGGTGCCACCTCCGGCGTGGGACTGGCCGCGGCACGTGAGCTGCACCGGTTCGGAGCAGAGTTGATTCTGATTGCCCGCAATGAGGAGAAGGTTCAAAGCGTGGTGGAGGAACTCGGCCGCGGCGTTCGGTACGTGTTGGCGGACTTCGCGGACCTGCAACAGGTGCACGCGGCGGCCGGCCGGATCGTCCAGCAAGAGCCTCGAGTCGACATCCTGATCAACAGCGCGGGGATCCACTCCACGCGGCGGCTTCGGACAGATGAGGGGTTTGAGCTGGTGTTCTGCGTCAATCACCTGGCGCCGTTTGTCCTCACCCACCGGCTCATCCCGATCATGCGGGACTCCCCGGCGGGGCGGATCATCCAGGTGAGCTCGCAAGGACACCGATTCAACGGTCTTGACGTGAAGGACCTTGACTGGCGAAGACGACACTACACGGGCCTGCGGGGCTATGGCGCCTCCAAGACTGCGCAGCTGCTGTCCGTCTGGGAGTTTGCAGACCGACTGCGAGGAACAGCGGTCACCATCAACGCCATGCACCCGGGTGAAGTCCGCAGCGCCATCGGCACCAACAACGGCCGGCTCTACAACTGGTACAAGCAGCACATAGTGTGGAGGTCGCTGAAAGCCCCGGTGATCTCCGGAGAGTCGCTGCACTATCTGGCTGCGGATCCCAGTCTGGCGGAGGTATCCGGCGTGTACTTCAATCTGACACACCCTGAGAAGCCCGCGCCCCACGCGCTTGACCGCACGGTGGGCCGTGTGGTCTGGGAACGAACACTGGAGATGACAGGACTGAGCGATGAACTATGACGTAATTGTGGTCGGCGGAGGCGCGGCCGGGCTCACCGCGGCAGCGTATGCCGCGCGGGCAGGCAAGACGGTGGCGCTCTTTGAGCGGCAGCCGGCGCTCGGCGGACTGGTGCAGTCGGTCAATCGCAACGGCTTTGTCTTTGACATTGGGTTACGAGCCATTGAGAACTCAGGGATCATTCTGCCCATGGCGCAGGAGCTCGGACTGCCGCTTGAGTATGTGCGGAGCACGGTCTCCGTGGGGATTGCGGACCGTGTGGTTACAATCGACTCGCACGCGTCACTCGAAGACTACTCCGTGCTGCTTCAGTCGTTCTACCCGGAGAGCACGGCGGACATCGCACGGATCATGAGCGTGATTCGCCGGATCATGAAGGACATGGACGTCCTGTACGGGATTGACAATCCGCTCTTCAAGGACCTGAAGTCCGACTATTCGTTTGTGTTCCGCACGCTGCTGCCGTGGATGTTTCGGTTCATCTTCACCATCGGCCGGATCAACCGGATGAACACCCCGGTTGAGGAGTTCCTGGCTACGCTGACCTCAGATGAGTCGTTGCGGAGCATCATTGGCCAGCACTTCTTCCGCTACACCCCGGCGTTCTTCGCCATGAGCTACTTCAGCGTCTACCTGGACTACCTCTATCCTAAAGGTGGAACGGGGAGGTTGATGGAGCTTCTGGGCAACTACTGCCGGAGGAGCGGCGCGGCTATTCACACGAACACCGGGATCTCACGCGTTGACCCGGAAGCTCGCACGGTGACAAGCGACAACGGACCTGAGCACGGGTACCGGACGCTTGTCTGGGCCGGGGACCTGAACAGCCTCTACGGCGCGGTGGACACCTCACGTATTGGCGACGCCCGGAGCAGGCAGGCGGTACAGCGGCGCCGTGATGAGCTTGCACAACACCGTGGAGGAGATTCGGTCTTCTCCATGTTTCTCGCCGTGGACCTATCACCGGAGTATTTCGGTAGCAAAGCTGAGGGGCACTTCTTCTACACGCCGGATCCTCGCGGCTTGCGGGAGCTTCACACACTGGGACTCGAGCGCCTGATGGCACAGATCGCGGCCGGGACGGCATCACAGCAGGAGGTCAGAAACTACCTGAAAGAGCTCCTGGCGCTGAACACCTTTGAGATCTCAATCCCGGTGCTCAAGGACCCGTCCATGGCGCCTCCGGGTAAGACCGGTCTCATTGTCAGTTTTCTCCTTGACTACGGCTTCGCCAAACAGCTCCAGAGCAACGGCTGGTACAACGAGATCAAAGAGTACTGCATGGATGAGGTCATCCGGGTCCTCAGTGACGGCGTTTACCCGGCATTGGCACGGGCGGTCTCAGACCGATTTGCGAGCACGCCGCTTTCAATACAGCGGCACACCGGTAACACGGGGGGAGGCATCACCGGTTGGGCACTGGGGCCAGGTGAAGTGCCTGTGGTCCACAAGATGCAACAGGTCTCGCGCTCTGTCCTCACCCCCATGCGGAACGTGTACCAGGCAGGAGTGTGGGCCTACAGCCCGTCAGGGCTTCCTATCGCCATCCTCACCGGAAAGCTTGCCGCAAACCGGGCCATACGGGGATGAGTATGGTGGCTCGATCGCGCGAACAGCGGGCCCGCATGGAGTGTGTCACGCCAACGCTTCCACGATTTCGGCGGGAAACTCAGGGCGCGTGTATAGGCTTTCGACACCAGATGTCTCAAATATGCGATACTAGCGTACTTGGCCTCACGGCTGAGGAATACGGGTATGGATGTGAGCATCCGGATCTGCGTTGCGGAATCCACCGTTACCAAAACTGAAGGAGGTTGTCCATGGTGTGGATAATCGTGGCATCCGTCATTGTAGTAGCCATTGTCGTGTACGTGAGCGTGAAACGCGCGGCGGTCCTTAAGGCAAAGGCGAAACTGCAGGATGAGATTGCGGGTGTGATCGCGTCATTCAGTGATCTCAAGGTCAAGATCGCCGAATCAGAGCTGAGAGAACATGACAAGACCCCGCTGATCAAGAACATAGACCGGAACATTGAGCAGTTGGAGCGGTGGAGGAGCACGGCCCTGCCCAACATCACGTTCTGGAAAAACCACACGGCGCCCATTGAGAAAGAATTCAGGAACCTGAAGGAAAGCGTCGCACAGGAGCTGTCCAAGTACGACGAGATTCCCAAGCCTTCGCTTTGATCTGGCGCCGGCAGGGGCAGCAAGCCCCTGCCGGCACCGGTCCACCACCGGCGTGCCCAAGTGTTCTTCGCGTGCGCGAATGGACCCGGCGGTCGTTTGAGCGTATCATACGAGTCGTCGCTTCCGAAATGCCTGAGCACATTCAGATAGTCAAGCAAATCTCCTCGCGTCTCCTCCAAACTGCAATACCCATGGTAGCTTGTTGCCTGGCGGCGGTCAGCCTTTCCGTAGCACCGCCTTCTGCGCCGATACCAGGCCGCTGGATCCATCAGGCAATGTTCATTCTGGTCACGTTTGGCGTCTTCGGAGCGCTGATTCCCTTCGCAAGAAACGCCGGTCTGCGCATCACGTTCATGGTGGTCCAAATCGGTATCATCTGGCTTGTATCCCTGCCCCACCCCAATCCCTTCTCCGTCAGTCTCTTTCTTGTGCTGGCCGTCATTGGAGAGGCGGTTGCAACGCTCGAGCCTACACAGTCAGCTATTGTGGTAGTGGGAGCGATCCTAGTGGTACCGACAACTCCGCGAGACGTGTCCATATTCGGCGAAATCCTTGCGGTGCATTCGGCTCAGATCCTGGTACTCTACGCGCTGGTCACCGCCATCTTCACCGTGGGGTGCTACGCCCTCAGGAGGGTCTTCCTGCAGTCGGCAATGTCCCGGAGCGTG
>CAYTGY010000062.1:5339-13765 GCA_964437265.1 uncultured Spirochaetaceae bacterium
GACCGCCTTGAGGAGGCGCTCTACCGCCTCGCGGAGGCCAACATGAAGCTGCAGGACTACAGTGCCATGGCGGAACAACACGCCATGGAGGACGAACGGAAACGTATTTCGCAGGAAGTACATGACATCCTTGGCCACACGCTCGCGACCGTCAACATGACACTTCAGGCCGCAATGGGGCTGACCTCCGCTGAAGAGCACGAGAAACTCCACAAGATGCTCGCGGGCGCGAGAAACCATGTCAAGCAAGGAATGCAGGAGTTGCGGCGAGCGCTCTCCTCGCTAACGGCACAAACGCACTCGACGGGCTTTGACGGCGCACGCATACTGGAGCTCACCCGGAATGTGTCCCTCGCGACCGGGATTACGATCACGGTCGACTTCGCAAACAGCCGGCCCAGCCTGGGAGAAGAGCGGGCTGCGGTGGTGTATCGTCTTGTTCAAGAGGGAATCACGAACGCCATACGGCACGGGAGCGCCACCCATATTGATATCCATTTCCAGCAGGTTGAGAGCGGGCTGCTAATCTATCTGCGAGACAACGGCAAAGGGATTGGGGATCACGCGCCAGGCTTTGGCATCCGGAACATGGAGAGACGACTACAATCGGTCAACGGGTCGCTCCAGATTACGAGTGACCCGCACCTTGGAACGACGCTCCAGGCATGGATGCCAACTGATCGCGGTCCGGTTGAACTACACAATACGGCGGCGAATGGGGAATAGATTGGACAATCGAATTCGGGTGATACTGATAGATGACCAGGTTCTGTTCGTGGAATCACTCCGCACGCTTCTTGCCACGAGCTACCCGGAAATTGAGGTAGTCGGCGCCTACTATGACGCCGCTGATGCAATCTCAGAGATCCGGGCGCTTGCTCCGGATGTCGCCCTACTCGACATGCGCATGCCAACCACGCCCGGCGCAGAAGCGTGCAGGATGCTGCTCACCGAACGACCGGAGCTCCATGTCATGATTCTGACCACCTTCGACAACGACGAATACGTCCTGGAGGCGCTCCGGGCGGGAGCCGAGGGATACCTCCTCAAGGACGTCAACCCGTCGTTCCTGGTGGATGCAATCAGATCCATTTCCGGCGGGGGCGTCCTGATGTCACCGAGTATTGCGAAGAAGGTCATTAGCTGGACAGACAAGACAGCGGGCGCTCCCGCCGCTGACGGCGACGACCCCTTCTTCAATCTCTCGCCGCGCGAGCGAGAGATACTACTGCTTGTGGGCGAGGGACTGAGCAATAAGGAGATCGCGTCGGAGGTCTGTGTCGCTGAACAAACGGTGAAGAACTACTTGAGCTCCATCTATTCCCGTCTTGGCGTCCACGACCGAGCGCACGCGATCCTGATGATCAAAGAGAAATACGATCGTATCTAGAACCTGGGCAGCGCCGCTAGACGGCGCGGCAGCTATCTCCGAGCGTTTCGCCAAGCGGGTCGATTGGCTGCGCGGAGAACCCAAGGTGTGAGTGCGAACGCCACCCTTCTCCGAACGCACAGGGCGGATCCGCCATCTGCCCCACCGCCGCGGACATCTCGCGCATCGCCTGGAGATACGAGCCGAATCCCTGCGTCTTGTCCAGCCATTCCTTTTGGCTTCGATGCTGCGCAAGCATCTCCTCTTTCTGCTCGATCACCCCGGAGATATCCACCACAAAGTGAGGAGTTACGGGATCGTTGAGCGCGGTCTTCAGCCCGTGTGGCATCGCGTGGTAGAGCGCCACCTCGCTTTCCACCGGGCCGACGGACGGTGAGGTTGAGTAGTTCGGCATTCCCCTGGTAAATGCCGCACCAACCGCAAGCCGGCATGCGTTCATATGGTCTTCCATGTAGTCTTCAGGCGAAGGGATGAGCAGCATATCCGGGGCCACCTCTCGTACCACGGCAGAAAGACGCGTCAGCAATTCGGGCGTATAGAATATCTGCATGTCGTGCGTCAGGCTTGGATGGAAGATCCCACCTAGATGCTCAACAGCCCGCTCAGCTTCCTCTCGCCGCAACAGCGCAGTGTCGGACGGCCGTAGGTCCATGGACCCGCAATTGCCGTCCGCGATGGTCATGTAGTGCACTTCCCATCCCGTGTCACGGAGCAAGAAAAGCGTGCCGGCCATCATGAACTCAATGTCATCCGGATGCGCGTGTATCGCAAATGCTGCCCGTGCCATTACGCCTCCTTGGGTGAATACTGCGCGTGCCGTGTGCCGGCACTCACCGGCGAATCTCCGACAGCTTCGGATTCCGGGGGAGCCCGTCAACTATCGCCAATCGCTGGCTGACCGTTCTCGTTGATCCCGGCTCCAGCGTCCACGTCTCTCCGGTCAGTGTGAGCTGAAAGAACTCCTCAGTAGCGCACAGCCGCATTGAAGAGAAGCCTCCGCGGGAGTCCCAGTCCCAGACCAAAGCGGACCGGCCCCTGCGCTGGAACCACGCAATGCCGTCGCCGCCCGGATCAACCGACCCCACGACGCAGAAGTCGCCACCGTCAGGCCACCCGTGATTGACAGCATCGATCGACACCATCGTCCCCTCGCTGCCAAGCCAGTCGTCATCAGACGACACCACGGTTACCCCATCGGTCTGTGAGACGAGGTATCGCCGATCGAATCGCCCCTGCCCATACCGCAGATGCAGCAGGTGCTCGACGTCGACCGATGTGGTCGAACGAGAGGATTCGTTGGTGTACGTTGCATCAAAAAGCACCGTGTCTGAGTCATCGTCGAGTATGACGTGCCACTCTACAGAGACGCGGGTAAGGATATCCAGCCCGGTGATCACTACCTCCGCTCGTTCCGGCCCGCGCGCCACAATCTCATATTCCAGGTTATAGGGCTGTCGAACCCGGCTGTTCCACGGGATTGAGGAATAGAAGCCGCCAAACTCGACTATCTCCACACCCTCCGGACCACGGAACGGATCGGGTTTGTCAATGAAGGCAACGAAATCAGTGCCATCAGCGGTTCGAAGCTCCGCAACCACCCGGCCACGGTTGGGTACGAGAGTCACCTCCACAACCCCGTTGCTAAGAACAATCACGTCCGGATCGGTCTGGGTGCTGGCCAGCTCAGCGATTGGCAGTATGGCGCGGTCTGTGATGACACGAACATTCACTTGCGCAGAAAGGTCTGCGGCAAGCTCCAGAGAGAACAACATACACAGAGCGAGGGTCAGTATTCTGAAGGACTGAGGGCGTATTCTTCCTAACATGAGGAACCTCCTTGCTATGCCTTGAGGGCGCCGGCCATGAAGCCTCGAATGAATATTCGGGATATCGGCAGGAACAGGACAAAGACGGGAACCATGATGAGAATTGACCCCGCCAGAAGCGGGCCCCACTCGATGTACTGCTCCGCAGTGAAGCTGGCGAGTCCCAGGGCAACGGTTTTGAGCGAACTACTGTTGATAAGCACCAGAGCGAACAGATACTCGCCCCAGGCCGTGATGAACGAGTACATGCCGACGGTGACAATGCCCGGCACCGCAAGCGGTAATACAATCCGAAAGAAGACGGTCACCGGACCGGCACCGTCGATCTGCGCGGACTCCTCAAGCTGGCGCGGGACGCTTTGAAAGAACGAGACGAGCAACCACGTACAGAACGGCGATGCAAGCGCCGTGTACACGATAATCAGGCTCGCGAAGCTGTCCCACAGACCAAATCGGACAAGCATTTGATAGACGGGAACCACGAGAATGATCGTCGGGAATACGTAGATGAACAGCAATGCCTTTGGGAGAATGCCGGAGCTCAGCTTCCGGTCTCTGGCGATGGTATAGCTTGCCATAGACGCTATGATAATCGTTGAGACCGCGGTGAGCGTGGACACGATAATTGAGTTCAGAATCACTCTGGGAAAGTCGCGCAACGGCGTCTTGGCAAACAGAAGCGTCTCATAGTTCCGAAGCGTCGGCTCGCTGGGGAAGAGCGTCGCTCGTGACATGATCTCCGCGAGCGGCTTGAACGACGATACGAAGATGTACAGAAACGGCCAGATCATCAGAAACACGAGCACCGCGATGGCGAGGTACCTGCCCAACAACCGGATACGGGCCGATCGGGTGTGTGCGCTCACGTCGACCTCCTACTGTGCAAAATCTTCTTTGGGACTGAACGCTCGGAAGTAGAAATACCCAAGGATGATCAGAATTACCGCGATGAACGAAGCAGACGCTGCCGCTTCTCCCAGCCTGAAGGTCCGGAAGGCGGTTCGGTAGATCGCCACCGGAAGCGTTTCGGTTGCGCTTCCCGGCCCGCCGGCGGTCGTCAGCCAGATCAAGTCAAAGGTGTTGAAATTCCATGCGAATGCGAGAAAGCCGACGAACCAGATCATGGACCCAATGTACGGAAACGTGATGAAACGGAACCGATTCCAGCCACCGCACCCGTCGACTTTCGCCGCTTCGTAGATTTCCGTGGGAATGGTCTGCAGCGCTGAGAGTATCATCAGAGTGCCAAACGGGATGAACTTCCATGAGTTGATGAGGATGAGCGCGATCATAGCCGTGGCGCGATTGCCAAAGAAATGGGTATCACCAAGCCCAACACTCCGCACCATCTCAGCGATGATGCCAACGCGAGGAAGGAGCATCCAGCGCATGGTCACGGCCACCGGAACGGTGGGCACAACCCAAGGAAGCAAGATCAGGGCCCGAGCGGCATTGATACCAGTCAATCGCTGATTGAGCATGATCGCCACCAGGACCGGCACCGAGAGTTGTACGACAAGGTTGCCAATCGCCCACACCATGGTGCGTGTCACCTGCCCCCAGAAACTCGGGTCGGCTACTAGAGCGACAAAGTGGTCCAGCCCTACGAACTCACGATTGGCTCCCCCAAAACTCACTTTGAAGAAACCGAGGGAAATGGCACGAACGAAAGGATATGCGAATATCAGGAGCGTCAGTATCAGTATGGGAGCAAGCAACACGTACTTGCTCCAAGCCTTGCGCATCACGGGTCAACTCCTTAATCGCGCGTGAAGTGATACGATCGCGGAGCGCCGCAAGGCGCCCCGCGATACCTCATCCAACGCCGAATCCTTACAAGACCGACGCAGGCGGTTGTGGTTACTCGACGGGGACGGAGAACTTCTCCATCTCCGCGGCCCCCCAGGCAGCGGCCTCTTCAGCGGTCTTTTCTCCGCTGACCACACTGTTGACTACTTGCGCCAAGATGTCTGCCCCGGTCATGTCACCTATGCCCAAGTTGACCCAGCGTCCGTACTCGAACCCATAGAGGTTTGCGTAGTCGTTGAGCGCCTCCATGGAGACGCGATGCATGGACTCGAAGCGCTGTACTATTGGATCATTCCAGTATGCGTCAGCGTCCGCGGCGGCCTGCGTTGTGGGGAAGAATCCGCCCGGTTCGGCTTTCGCAGTCAGCTCAGCATTGATGTCAGGGCGCATCATGAACTCGATGAGCTGCACAACGCCGTCGTATTGTGCTTGATCCGCGACGGTGTCCTTGTAGATGTGAACGTCGTTCGGATACGTGATCGTACCACGGTCGGCAACACCCTCGAATCTCGGCATGTGCGCCGCGGCGTAGTCCCCAGAGTCGAAGTCTTCATGGAACCGCTTCTGGACGGACGGGAAGTACGGAGCCATTGCCAGGGTTCCGGCCGCCAGGTTTAGCTCGATTTCGCCCCAGGACCATGCTTCGGCACCGGGAGGCGCGTACTGAATCAATTCCTTATACATTTCGAGAGCGCGGATGGTCTCCGGATTGTTGAAGCTGACGTTGCCGTCTTCGTCAAAGATACTCGCCCCGGCACCTGCCAGGAAGATGTAGACCTGCTCGCTGGTCATCAGATTTCTGCCGGCGCCAATGCCCATCCCGTAGACTTCGCCTTCGGACTCCTCCGTGATTTGTCGCGCAGCGATCAGCACCTCTTCCCACGTGTCGGGAGGCTCGCTGACACCAAGGAACTCCTCGAGAAAGCTTGGCCGGTATGTCATGGTCATGATCATGGTGAAGACAGGTAGTCCCCAGTACTCGCCCTCGTGGGCGTATATCTGCTTCTGGTTCGGGAAGAACCCGTATTCCGCATCCAGCTTCTCCACCAAATCGGTGACCGGCGCCAGCGCATCAGCCTGATACATGGTCAGCGTCAGATCCGGAATAGAGAACTGGAAATCGGGCAGTGTCCCTGCCTCGAGGGCGGTCAGCGATTTGGTCCAAGCGTCTCCCCAGAGAATCACCTCTTGCGTAACGGTGAACTCGGGGTTCTCCTCTTGAAACAGATCCGCAACCCTCTGAAACGCCGCGACACGATGCGCCGGAGCTTCGTGGTGCCAGAAGGTAATCTCTCTGGTTGCGTTCGCGCCCTCGACAGCGGGTTCCTCCTCTGCACCCCGGGCGAAGAGCGGTGTGACCGCTACCAGCAGCGCCACTGCGACAACAACGAGTCTCTTTAGATACCGATTCATTTTCTTCCTCCTCTTCTCATCCGGAATCACGGCTACAGGAGCTTGATCCGGTGGAAGTACTTTTCGATGAGGGCGGCGTTTGCTTCGTCCCCTCCTATGCGGTTGGCGCTCATGTACACCGGCGGGGTGTGCCCCTTGGCAACCATGTACTTCACGGCCTCGATCTCAATGCGTCGGACTATGTACGCATCCGTGATTCCGGAGATTGGTGCGAACGGACGATCAAACCCGTCAATTTCCATCACGCTGTCACCGATTGGGTTGTAGTCGTCAATGCACAGATCTACGATGTCCCGGATGTTCTTCTTGGACGGGTGGCGAGTGACATGATCCTCTGGAATCTCGTCCTGCCACTTGGACCCGGCAACCGCGATGGTGTAGGCACCCTTCTCCTTGCACGCCATCGCTGCGTCAATAGCGCCGGCGTTGACACCAATGTTGTTGAAAACGATTGCCACCTCACCTTCAGAAACCCGGTAGTAGTCAATGACGCGCTGCATATAGCCGGGCAAACGTTCGGTTCTCATGCCGTAGGTCGCCGGCACCAGGCCGTAGTAAGCAGCCGCGCACGGTATGAAATTGACCGCGGCGAATCCACCGGCGCGGAAGAACATGTCGAACGCCGGGATGTTCGTGTGACCTCCGGTGCCCACCACATGGACCAAGCGATCAGCGATGATCGCGTCGCCGATCCTCTCGCCGGCGATCTTGAAGTTCTCCGCCTGCCCCTCCTCAATCATCTTGAGGTAGTCGATTGAGATCTCTAGAAACGACTTGTCCATCGTTTACCCCCCTTGTTGTACGGAATTGGCTGCAGCGGACTGTTACTCCGCCAGCTTCACCACCATAGGCGCATATGCACGCCCGCGGTAGATGACGGAGGTACTCAGTTGGTACTCAAGCGGTACGGTACAAAGGTACGGTGCATGCAGAGCGGCCTACGCGGACATACCGACTCGTGCGATCACGGACGAAGGCATCGTACAGATCCGGGCCAATGAGCCTTGATGCGGCGTCGCCGATCCCGTTGATGTCCGATCCGGCATCTTCAGCTGCCCGGCACAGAGAACCGTTGCGTCGGTCGCATACTCAAGGAAGGGCCGCCCTGCCAGGTCGGCGGCGAACATCATGGTTATGGGGTAGAACGGAAGCCGGTCCGTCTCCTCGCCGCGAAAAACCCGCAGCGCCGGCTCTTTCCGTGTTTCAGGCAATGTGTGCCTCCCGTCGCGGGATACCGTGACCAAGACACGATCCTGCTGCCTGGTCACTGCCCGCATCCTTACTGTAGGCGCAACCGGACGTTCCGTGCAGATGACCAAAGTACTTTTCTGGTACTGTTCGAGGCTATCGCCCCCCTACCACGCGTACGCCTCAGGCGCCTGGTTGCCCGGGCCGGGGAAGATCTCATCAAGCTCCGCCAGCGTCGCGTCGCTCAGCGTGAGCTCCACCGCCGCTGCGGCGCTCTCCAGCTGCTCAACGGTGCGCGGACCAATGATGGGCGCGGTCACTACCGGATTGTGGAGCAGCCATGCGAGCGCCACCACCGGCGGCTCGCTGCCCAGCTCGCTGCTCAACGCCGCGAACCGATCCCGCTTCTCCTGCACCTCAGGCGGGTACTCGCGGCCTCCGCGTCTTCCGGAACCGTCGTCACGCGCCTCGCCGGCCAGCGCGCCTCCACCGAGCGGGCTCCACGGCATGATACCCACGCCGTACTCGCGGCAAACCGGCACCACTTCCAGCTCCACATCTCGGGTCATGAGGCTATACTTGCTTTGCTCACTTACCAGCCCCAGCATGTGGTGCGCCGCCGCCCGCTCGTTCGCCTGCGCTATGTTCCAGGCGGCGAAGTTGCTGGACCCGGCGTAGAGCACCGTCCCCGCGGTGATGAGTTGCCCGTAGCCCTGCCAGATTTCCTCCCACGGGGTGCCCGGTCTCAGATGAGCGGGATACACCAGGTTTGAGAGGTCGCCATCCAGGTAGGTCTTGGG
>CAYTGY010000063.1:0-13537 GCA_964437265.1 uncultured Spirochaetaceae bacterium
AGCGCGTGATCAAGCGTTGCGCCAAACAGGTCAGGCAGGGTACCCGAGGCCAATCCGGTCACCCACTTGTTCCGCATGTTTTCGCCCCAGCCAATCTTCTCCAGCTTGACGGTCCAGCCTTCATTGTCCGCTTCGAACCTATCCGCGGCAGCCTGAAGCGAGTCGATCCTAGACCCGCTATACGGATGCCAGAATGCAAGCTCTCCGCTCTCCGGTTCCGCCCCAGCAGCTGTTTCGGATGTCCCCGTCGCAAATGCCACGCTTCCCATGATCATCAGAACAACGGAAAGCAACGTACGAGCATGTCTCATGTGAACCCCCTCTGTAAACTATACATGTAAATCGTTTACATCATTCTACCTTGCGCATATGCAGCTGTCAAGGAAAACTCTTGAGCCAAGCCTCATGCTCAACCTACGGACGTTCTAGGCTGGGCTTGACATCGCTGATCTGTTCGAGCGATAGTTAATCGTTTAGCGGTAAACGAATCATGGCACGCATGAAAGATGTTGCACGAATCGCTGGGGTTAGCATCGCAACGGTCTCCCGTGTCCTCAACGACAAAACCGGGAGCATCCCCATCAGTAAAGAAACCCGCGACCGCGTCTTGGCCGTGGTGGACAAGATCAACTACAAGCCCAACTACGCGGCGCAACGGCTCCGCTCGCATGACCTTGATCATAGCATCGGCATCTACGTCCCGTGGGGATGGGGGCTCGGAGGTCCGTCGTCGTTTGTCGCCAAGCTGCTTGAGAGCGTGGCTAAGTGTATCCACGATCTCCCGTACAGCATAACGTTGCTCTTTTATGAACCGGGGCAAATCAGGACCCACTACGAGGAGCTGCAGCGAGTGCGGGCCCACAGAATCGACGCGATGATGGTGGTAGGGGCCAGTCCCCCTGATATCGCCTTTCTTGACACGGTCGCAGACCAGAAGCGGCCGCCGCTCTTGCTGATCCACCGCGAACTACAGCGAGGCAACTACATCACCGCGGACAACCGTGGAGCGGCGCGATCAATCGTCAACCACCTGATCGCGAAAGGACACCGGCGAATCGCGCTCATCTCCACACCGCGAACGCATGAGATCTACACCGACTATATCTACAGCCAACGGTACCTTGGATATGAAGACGCATTGGCCTCGAACGGGATTGCGTTCTCCGGAAAGCTTGTTCGTTTTGTTCAACAACATGACCGGAGCGCTGTCTACGAGGCGATTGCCGAGTTGTTGGCGCTTGACAACCCGCCCACTGCCGTGTTCGCCGCTCGAGACTCCATCCTCACCGCAACGCTCAAAGCATTGAAATCGCACAGCCGTCGTATCCCCGAAGACGTTGCCGTTGTAGGGTTCTCCGACAACGAAGAGATGAGCATGATAACCGACCCCACCACCACGCTGGCCGTAGCACCGGTTGAAGAGATGACTCGGACCGGCGTGACACATCTGATCAAGGTGGTCGGCGAAGGCTCGGACCCTGCGCCGATTCAGGTCAAACTGGAATGCAGAATCATCTACGGGGAAAGCTCATAACACAAGCGCGTCGCTCACCAGAAGAAGATCAACTCTGTTCTTCATCAATCCTATTTGAGGATCCTACTTGAGAAAGGATATCCCCTTCGGAAACCCGCTTTCCAGCACGGGATCGCCAACCAGGGTGTCGCTCAACCGATGATCACCCACTCTGTGGCGAAACTCATTGGGCGGAAGGCCGTACTTCTTGTGGAAGAGATGATAGAAATGGCTCACGTTTTCAAACCCGCTCTCGCCGCAGATGTCGACAATCTTCGCGTTTGTGGAGATGATCCGCCGGGAGCAGTACTCCAGCCTGAGGTCGTTGACAAACTCGGTGGGTGACTTGTCCAGGTGCCGGCGGAAGCTGCGCGCTAGATGCTCCTTGCTCTTGTTCGCGAGCCGCTGCAACGCGGGGAGCCCCTCGGTGAAGTGGCGTTTCTTCATCATCTCCAAACAAAGGCCGCGAAGCCACAACGGCATGTCCGGCATGGTGTCTATGGTGAGCGGAGGGAAGCAGGTAAACAGCACGTTGAGCAAGGTGAATCGGAATACCGAGTCGGATTTTCCGTGGAGTGCGTGTCTGGCCAGCACCAGCTGTTCCAACTGGACAACGAGCATCTCGAAGTCGCTCGTCGACAGTCGAGAGATCACCGGCGCCGGTGAGCTCAACAGCCGCTCAGGAAAGAAGTCCTCACCCAGGTAGTCGAACGCAGCCTGCATGGTCCGCGCAGGCACCAGCATGTTGATGATCTCGAAGTCGTCGGACAGATGCCGGTAGCAGTGGACATCATCCGGGCGCATCAGGACCGCCGTCCCCTTGCACAGGCTCTGAGATGCACCGTTGGTCTGGTGAATCGCGTTGCCGTGATTGACCATGAAGAACTCGAAGTAGTCGTGCGAGTGTTCAACGGGAAGCTGCCGGTGGTCATTGATGATGCTCACATATTCATGGGTTGGGTCGTTGACGAACCGACTCAGTAATAGCTTCACGTGAGTGCAGTACCTCCCACGAAGTCAATATAGAACAAGGAAACCGTCACTACAAGACAAGCGCTCTCAATGACCCCGTGGTAGAAATTCATCCATACGAATGCCGGCTACGAAACGCAAGGTGATACCATGAACAATTTCAAAGTGGCACAGCCACGCACGAACCTTCAATTCGAGATTGACTTCACCAATGCCCACCGCGAAGCGGTGCGCAGTTACACGCACCCGGCCCAGATAGAAGCCGCGTGTCTACGCGCTCAGTTCCCGGCGATACTCCATCCCATTCAGGAGGAGGACCTGATAGCCGGCCGCATCCAGATGGGGCTTGTTGGGTTGGGCATCCAGCATCAGACCGGCGGGTTCGGATTCTACATCAACCAGGACAAGGTCGCCGGCGAGTTGGAGACCGGCGTTGGAAACGCAAAGTACCGAGAGGATCTGCACGATCTCCTCACCTACTGGAAAGGCAGGAACACCAACGGAATCGTTCTCCGGAATACGCCGGAGGATATCCGGCAAGCGCTGGTCTCCGATGAGTGGCGAACCATGCCGCTTCCTGCATCACCGATTCTTCGAATGGCCGGAGCGTACGTCGACTTCGACAAACTGGTGAGGATCGGGCTACCGGGTCTTCGCGACGAGGTGGCAGCGTACCGAGAGACCGCGCGTGAGACCGGCGGTGATGTCGTACTGTTCGACTCCATGCTGGACGTGTTGGAGTTGGTGGGAGAGGTCTGCACCTACTACGCAACTCAGGCCCGGTCACTGGCCGACGCCGCGGACGACGACACACGGTCCGCTCAGCTCACCGGCATCGCCGAGGTGCTTGATGCAATCCAGGCGCGGCCGCCGGCGTCTATGTCCGAAGCGCTGCAACTGGTTTGGGTCTACGGGATCATGGCGCCGCTCATCGAGTACGGCCGGGTGGATGAGTACCTGGGAGACCTCTACGTTCACGATGTGGACAACGGCGTTATCACTGAGGAGCAGGCCACCGATCTCCTCCGGAGCTTCTTCAGGCTCATCGATCACCTTGACTGCGAGACCGACGGCCGCGCCATCATTGGGGGATACGGACGGCGAAACCCGGAGAACGCTGACCGGTTGTGTCTACCTGCCATAGAGGCGTGCAGGACCGTCAGGGAGGTACTCCCGCAGTTCACCTTGCGTTTCAATACGGACACGCCCGAAGATGTGTGGGCCGCGTCAATGCGTTGCATAGAAGAGGGCCGCACCTATCCGCTCCTCTACAACGATGACGTTCTGGTTCCCGGGATGATGAACGCCTTTGGGGTGGATCGCGCACGGGCGGAAACCTACATGCCGCTTGGTTGTGGCGAGATCGAGTTCGACCACTACAGCTTTGGCTCGCCCAATGGGTCCATGAACACGCTCAAGATCCTGGAGCTCGCGATGCGCGGCAACTATGAGCCAATGACCGAGTGGACCCTGGGCCCGGCAACCACCCCATTGACCGAATGCCGCACCTTTGATGAGTTCCTCTCCTGCTACCGCAAGCACCTGGACTTCTACATAGAGGCCCAGGCGAAGTTCGAGAAGTACGAGTATGAGATCACCGGAAAGATCCATCCGTTCATGATGGTGACCATGCTCTACGACGGCTGCCTGGAGCGCGGCAAGGCGATCTTCAACGGCGGATGCGCGTACCTGGCCGGAACGCTGGAGATGTACGGAAACGTGAATGCAGCGAACAGCCTGGCGGCGATCAAACGGCTGGTCTTTGAGGAGCAAACGATCACCGCGGAGCGGCTGCTCGAGGCGATGGATGCCAACTTTGCTGGGTACGAGCGCGAGCGGCGACTCCTCCTCGACGTGCCCAAATACGGCAACGACGACGACTATGTGGACTCGATCTTCGTGGACCTCCACAACTATCTCAGCGACAAGACGATGGCGCAGGCCGCAGAGGTCGGCCTGAAGAGCTACCTCTCGGTGACCATCAACAACGCGCAGAACACCACCCTCGGACGGTGGGTGGGCGCCACGCCGGACGGTCGCAAAGCCGGGATGCCCATGGCAAACGCCAACAACCCGTCTCCGGGAACCGACAAGAACGGCATCACGGCGATGCTCAACTCCATCCTCAAACCGAGGCACGACAATCACGCCGGGATGGTCTCCAATATCCGGTTCACGCGAGAGACGTTCACGCAGTACCCGGAGAAGATGCACCAGCTTCTGGATAGCTACTTCGAACGCGGCGCCGCCCACGCAATGATCACCGTGGTCGGCCGCGAGGACCTCAAGAACGCGATGCAACGCCCGCAGGAGTACTCGGACCTCATCGTGCGGGTCGGTGGCTTCTCCGCCCGGTTTGTGGAGCTCAAGAAAGACGTGCAACAGGAAATCTATGACCGGGTCACCTACTGATGAGATCACGGCGGTTGTGTTTGACATCCAGCGGCTCGCGCTTGATGACGGCCCCGGGATCCGAACCAACGTTTTCTTCAAAGGCTGCCCGTTGCGATGCTCGTGGTGCCACAACCCGGAGTCCTATACCGCGGCCACACAGTTGGCCTACAACGCCGAGCGGTGCGTTCTCTGTGGATTGTGTGGCGAGGTGTGCGAGTACGGTGTCCACGAGTTCCGCAAAGAGAACGGGCGAATGGTACATCACGTTGCACACGAGCGCTGCACCGGCTGCGGCGAATGCCTGCGCGTGTGCTGCTATGACGCGCTCGCACTGGTGGGTCGGCAATACACGGTGGAAGAGTTGGTGGACGCCATCACCATCGACGTGCCGTACTACGCGCTGGGCGAAGGCGGCGGCGTGACCTTGACCGGTGGCGAACCGATGCAGCAGTGGCGGTTCATCGACAGACTCCTGGATAAGCTTGGCGGCATTCACGTAGCCATTGAGACCAACGGGCAGGCCCCGACGGAAGCGTTCGAGCACCTGCTGCCGAAGGTGGATCTGTTCCTCTTCGACATCAAGGCAATGTCGCCAGCGACCCACCGGAAGCTGTGCGGCGCAGACAACCTCAGAATCCTACGGAATCTGGATCTTCTGTGCACCAACAATGCAGACGTCGTGCTCCGCCTCCCGCTCATTCCGTCGCTCAATGATGACGACGAGCATTTGCGCGCGGTCGCGGAACTGCTGAAAGAACACCCGGCAATCCAGTACGCGCAGATCATGCCGTACCACGATCTGGGCGAATCAAAGCGAGAGCGCTTTGGCATGCCGCCGGAGGGGCTTGAGATCCCACCGGTGAGCGATGCCATGAAGGCACGCTGGCTGAAGCGGCTTGCGGAGTTTGGCGCGGACAATGTCCGTTGCCGGTAGACGGCATTCCCCGTCCGTATGGACGGATAGGCAACTATTGAATGGAGGTATTGGTATGAGAAGGAATCGAATTGCGATGGGACTCCTGCTTCTGGCGGGACTTGCGGCGATGGCAGGCATGGCGTTTGCTACCGGTCAGGCGGAGGGGCAGGAGTTACTGATCTCGCGCTGGGCCGGTCCGCACGGGGATGACCTGAAGGACGTGGTGGAAGAGTATCCGAATGGAGAGGTAACGGTAGACGACATCGATTACGGCAGCCTCCGGCAGAAGCAGCTCACGTCGTTCCAGGCCGCCCAGGGCTCAGGCAACTACGACGCAGTGTGGGTAGCCAGTCAGTGGATGAAGGAGTACGCGGAAGCCGGCTATATCATGGCGCTCGATGATCTGATTGCTGAGAATGATTTCGACACCAGCATCTACGCCGGTGGATTGTTTGACGCGGTCCAGTTCGATGGGAAGACCTACGGACTGCCGACCTTTGCCCAGACGCTGATCCTGGCCTACGATTCGGCGGCGTTCGAGGAAGCCGGTCTAGCGGTTCCGAACACGTCAGAGGAACTGATTGAAGTTGCGCGGTACTTCCACGAGAATGAAGGTACCGGCATCGCGGTTCCTGCGCGCCAGGGGTCGGCCGCGGTCAATGTGTACTCGCAGATCCTGTTCTCAAGCGGCGGGTACTACTTTGACGATGAGGGAAACCTTGACCTCACCTCTGAGGAGAGCATCTACGCAGCAACCGTGTACGACGAGCTTACCAAGTACTCGGTCACCGGGTCACTCGCGTGGCATCACGACGAAGTTGCAGAAGCGGTGCGCACCAAGCAGGCGCCCATTGGGATCATCATCAGCGGGCTGGCTAACCAGAACCACGATCCTGAGCGATCAATGATTGTTGACACCGTGGGGTACGAGGTGCTCGCCGGTCCCGACGGCCACGCGGCTGCGAACATTAACTTCTGGGTCTGGTGCATACCATCGAACGCGAGTGACCTTGACGCGTCGTTCGACTTCATCACCTGGGTCACCAGTCCTGAGATTGAGAAGGAGATGACGCTGCTCAATCAGCAGATCAGCGCAATCACATCGCTCTCCCAGGATCTGGAGGTACTGCAGATGGCACCGTACCTTCCGATTGTCATGGAAGCACTGGCGAACGGGAAGATGGATCCCGCCGTGGCGAACTTCCAGACGTTGCGGGAGGCACTGATCGTCGGGCTGTCGGAGATCGCATCCACTGATGCTGATCCGGCAGAGGTGATGGCCCGTGTCCAGGAAGAGATGGCGGACGTCGATTACAGCAACTAATATGATGTCCTAACGGTGCACCCCGGCGGCTTAACCCGCCGGGGTCGCCTTCCGGAAAGAACAAGAGCCACGAGAGCGACTATCATGAAACTTCGGAACAACTTCTACTGGTCACTGGAGAAGGGCGATCTCCTGCCGGTGCTGCTGATGACCCCATCCGTGCTGTTGATTCTCTTTGTGATGGTGGTGCCCCTAGGCTTTGGCGTTTTCCTCAGCTTCTTCGATTTCAGATTTGGCAACTTCTCCATCGCGGATGATTTTGTGGGTCTGCGGAACCATCTCCAGGTCCTCAGCGATACCACGGCCAGGAGCAGCATCGTCAATACCCTGTGCTTCTCCGCCGGTGCAATCAGCCTTGAGTTCGTGGCCGGAACGGTAGTCGCCGTCCTGCTCTTTCGTCTACCGCACCGGGCAGGCGCTCTGATCCGGCCGTTGATCACCGTTCCGTTGCTCGTCTCCCAGATTGTCGTGGGGCTGCTCTGGCGCTACATCTATGATCCGCAGGGAATTCTCTACTGGTTCCTTGGCCACTTTGGCATCACTATTCAGGACTTCCCGGGCGTCACCGCCGCATCAACCGCCCTGCTATCAACAGTCATTGCCCACGCATGGCAGGTAACGCCGTTTGTGGTGATCGTTCTCACCGCAGGCCTTGTATCAATCCCGACGGAGCTGTTTGAGGCCGCATACATAGACGGCGCGGGCGAATTTGGGATCTTCCGGCGGATCACCTTTCCGCTGCTCAAGGACGTCTACATGGTCATCCTCCTGATCAGCGGTGTGGATACCATCAAGATCTTCGACATCATCTATTCGCTCACGGGGGGCGGTCCAAACAACTCCACCATTTCCATAAGCATGTACGCGTTCAACCACGCGTTCATGCAGAGCCACTTGAGTTACGCCATGGCGCTGTCACTGGCGGCCATGGTCATAACGTTTGCGGTCTTTGGAATACCGTTTGTGCGGCGAAACCGAGCGAGGGCAAAGGGATGATGAACAAACATCGCTGGTACACGCGCGCACTGAACTACCTGATAATCGCCGTCCTGTTGGTCTTCACGCTCACTCCGGTCTACATGGTTGTCTCCAACTCATTCCGAGAGACGCTGGCTATCAAGCAGATGCCTCCGGAGCTGATCTTTGAGCCTACCTTTGTGCACTACCAGCGGCTCATTGAGCGCGACAACTTCCTCAAGTACTTCCTCAACTCAATCATCATCTCGGTGTCGGTCACCATCACCACCATCGGGCTTGGCACGCTATCCGCGTATGGGCTCAAGCTCTTCGTTTCGCGCTTCGGCGAGAAACTGTCCAACATTCTGCTTCTTGGAAAGCTTGTGCCCTCCATCACCATACTGATCCCGCTCTTTGTGATGCTCAACCGCATTCGTCTCACGGGCACCTACCTTGGGCCCATCCTCGCGCATTCGGCAATGGGGCTGCCCTTCGTAACATGGCTGATGGCGAGCTTCGTGCGGGATATTCCCCGCGAGATTCTTGAGTCCGCCTGCGTTGAGGGAGCCACACGGATGCGAACCTTCTACGCGGTTGTCTTTCCCATGCTGGCCCCGGCAATAGCCTCAGCGGTTGTTCTGGTCATGCAGTTCTCCTGGAACGAGCTCATGTTCTCGCTGCAGCTTACCAACATCCACACGTATCCGCTTACGGTTGGGATCGCCCGGTACGTAGGAGCCGTTTCGGTCGACTGGGGGAAGAGCAGCGTGGCCGCGACAATCGCCATGGTGCCGATCATCACGGTCGGGTTCCTGATGCAGCGGTATCTCGTTTCAGGTATGACCGCCGGAGCCGTCAAGAGCTAGTCGAATTCTGGCCGTGAGCCCACGCAGGAGAGATGATTATGCAGTCGGTCATGCTGAATGGATCGTGGCGCGCCCGCCCCTCAGGTAGCGGCCCGTCTCTTGCGGCAACCGTCCCGGGTTGTATCCACACGGATCTCCTTGAAGCAGGGCAACTCGCGGACCCGTTCTTCCGAGCCCAGGAGTTGGACGCGTACTGGGTAGCCGAGTCTGACTGGGAGTATTCGCGCGAGTTCGAGCTCTCGCCGTCGTTCTTGGCGCATGAGCGCGTGCTCCTGGTATGTCACGGTCTGGATACTCTGGCAACCGTGTGGCTCAATGGGACCGAGATTGGTCAGACGGACAATATGTTCCGCACCTATCAGTTCGATGTGACCCGCATTCTGAAATCGGGGACCAATGGCATCCGCATTCGGTTTGCCAGCGCAGTACGCTTCACCGAGGAACAGAACCATCGGCGGAATCTGCCGGCGTGGAACCTCGATCTCCTTCACGGCAGGCCGGGTCATATCCGCAAGGAGCAGTGTAGCTTTGGCTGGGATTGGGGTGTGCGGACTCCCACATGCGGGATCTGGCGGGAGCTCTCTCTCGTTGGGTACTCCGGCGCCCGGCTATCAGACGTGCATGTGATGCAGGATCATTCGGGCGGCACGCGCGTCAATCTGACCATCCGGGTCCAGACGGAGACGAGTGACACAGACGATCTCCGGGCCGAGCTTCGCGTATCACGCAGCGGCTCGGTTGTAGCGGAATCCACGCTACCGCTCGTCGACGGCTCGGGAACTGCGGAGCTGCCCATCGCGAATCCGGAACTGTGGTGGCCGAACGACCTGGGAGAACAGGCACTCTACTCAGTGGAGGTCATCCTTCACGACGGGGCCACCCAGCTCGACGCCTGGACGCGACGGATCGGGCTCCGGACGCTATCGCTCGACCGTCAGGCCGACGAGTGGGGAGAGTCGTTCCGATTTGTGGTGAACGGGGTTCCCTTTTTTGCAAAGGGCGCCAACTGGATACCGGCGGATGCGTTCATCAACCGGGTCACTCCGGAGCGGTATCGGGATCTCATCGCAAGCGCTGCAGAGGCGCACATGAATATGCTTCGTGTCTGGGGCGGCGGCATCTACGAGGACGAGGTGTTCTACGACCTGTGCGATGAGCACGGGATCTGCGTGTGGCAAGACTTCATGTTTGCCTGCTCCACCTACCCCACCGACAATCCGGATTTCGTCGCGAACATCGAACAGGAGGCCATAGACAATGTCCGTCGCCTTCGCTCGCATCCCTCGCTGGCGCTCTGGTGCGGGAACAATGAGCTGGAGCAGGGACTGGTCGGGCCGGAGTGGACGGACACCACCATGAGTTGGGCCGACTACTCGCGGGTATTCGATCAGCTGTTGCCGCGCATCGTGGCCGAGCACGACGGCGAGACCGACTACTGGCCCGGCAGTCCGCACAGTCCGTGCGGAGACAGAACCGACCATCGCAACCCCACCTGCGGCGACGCTCACCTCTGGGATGTCTGGCACAGGCTGAAGCCCTTTGAGTGGTACCGCACCTGCGAGCATCGATTCAACTCCGAGTTCGGTTTCCAGAGCTTTCCGGAGCCAAGAACGACGTGCGGATACACCGGTCCGGCGGATCGGAATATCACCAGCTACGTCATGGAGCATCACCAGCGCAGCAGATCAGGCAATAGCATCATCATGCACTACCTGCTCAGCTGGTTCCGCCTGCCGACCGGGTTCGATGAAACGCTCATTGCCAGCCAGATCCTCCAGGGCATGGCGATCACCTACGCCGTCGAGCACTGGCGGCGCAGCATCCCGCGAGGAATGGGCACGTTGTATTGGCAACTCAACGACACCTGGCCGGTGGCAAGCTGGTCTTCCATTGACTATCACCACCGGTGGAAGGCGCTCCACTACATGGCAAAGCGATTCTTCGCGCCGATCATCGTCACGGGGGTGGAGGACACAGGTTCCGGAACGGTTCAGATCCACGTGACCAGCGACCTACCGGCGGCGCAAAGCCTGCAGCTTCGGTGGATCGCCACCGATGCGCGGGGCGCTGAGCTCGACGCAGGCGAGAAGAATATCAGGACTGCGAAGATCACGAACCGAAGAGTCCACATGCTTCGCCTCAAGCCACTGCTCCGGACGCACGGTACCCGCAATCTTCTGGTCTGGCTCGAGCTCCGTGACGGAGACAGACGAATCTCAGAGAATCTGGTGACCTTCGCGCGCCCCAAACATCTGGAGCTCTCACCGATCCCGGGAATCACATGGAAGGCACGCGGCGGAGGTGCCGGAGGCTTCGTGGTGACACTCAAGAGCAAGACGGTTGCGCTGTGGTGCTGGGTGGAGCTACTGGAGTGCGACTACCGAGCGAGCGACAACTTCGTGCACCTGCGGCCGGGATCGCCGGTCACACTAACGGTGACGCCCGCCGAGCGGCTCACGCTTGCCGCATTCAAGGGACGGCTCAGAGTCCGGAATCTCATGGACCTGAGTCGCAATCGACACATGCTGAGTGAGGAGTAGCGCAGTGAGAACCGTAGCCGTTGGGGAAGTCGAGGTCAGCCGGGTCGCCGTAGGCGGGAACCAGATCAGCGGATTCTCCCACCAGGGAGAAGAGAGAAGCCGGGAGATGCTCTCCTGGTTCACCACCGACCGAGTTTGCGAGTTCCTGGCACACGCGGAGGCAGCCGGAGTTAACACGATCTTTGCGCGCTCAGATGATCACGTGATCGGTCTCCTCACCGAGCACCGGCGCCGCGGCGGGACAATCCAGTGGTTCGCGCAGGTGACCGGTTCGGTGTATGAGGATCACCGCCCCGGTGATAGCTGGCAGGGCTGGTTGCACAAGGCGGCAGCAGCCGGTGCGACGGCGCTATACCTTCACGGCGGGCTGTCTGACTACTGGTGCGCCAATGCCGCATTTGACCGGCTTGGCGAGTTCCAGCGTCTGGTCCGAGACTACTCGCGTGTGCTCGGGTACGCCGGCCATACGCCGACGGCTCACGAGTGGATCAGAGACCATATCGAGACTGACTTCCAGATGTGCAGCTACTACAACCCAACCGACCGCAGCGCGTCGCCGCATCATGTCGCGCACGGCGAGTCATGGGTGCCGGAGCACCGTGACCACATGGCGGCAACAATAGCGACGATTGGGAAACCGGTTGTCCACTACAAGGTATTCGCCGGCGGGAACCGGCCCATAGACGAGGCGTTCGAGTATATGGGACGGACGGTTCGGACCGGCGACGTCGCGCTGTTCGGCGTCTACCCAAAGGACGATCCAAACCAGCTGACTGCGGACATCGACCTATTCCAGAAGCACGTGGAGCGCACCGGCTGAAAAGAAGAAAAGCCCCGGGAGAACCCGGGGCCGTCATCAGCGAGCGAAGGGAGTCGAACCCTCGTCACCAGCTTGGGAAGCTGGGGTAATGCCGTTATACGACGCTCGCAGGTGCCCGCCGGAGCGGGCCTCTGATTCCGTCAGTATAGTGCCTACCGGCGCCATCCGGCAAGGGTAGATCGGATTACTCCTCGTCCTCCGGTTCTTCGGCGGACTCCACGATCCGACGGTACACCTGCTGGTTGTCCCGCATGAGGATCAAGGTGGAGTCGCCTTCCACGATGTACGGCACCGCGATTGGCCCGCCGGGGTGCGACATGCTGAAAACCACGGCTCGGTCCCCCTCCGGGCTCTGCACCTCCAGGGTGATGGTCACCGGCACGGCGTACTCGGGTAGCTCATACTCAAAGAGACCGAACACCGTGCCTTCCGGCACCGTTGCGGGCCGCAGCATCTCCAACGTGATGGGGCTCCCAACCTCAATCTCAGAGCCGGGCGGTGGCTCCTGGGCGATGATTACGCTGGATTCGCGGCCGGTCTCCGGCTCAGAGACGGAAAACATGAACGGGATGCTACGCTCCGCCAGCAGAACAATCGCCTCATCAAAGGGCATCCCCACATAGTTGTCCAGCTCAAAGGTCTCAACATCCGGGCCACGGCTGACCACAAGGTCAACCTCCGTCTGTCCGGTGATCTCCGTGCCGGGGTCCGGGCTCTGGCCAATAATGATCCCCGGCTCTGCTTCATCAAACACGTAGCTCACGTCACCCACGGTCAGCGTGCGCTCAGAGACTCCGGAGAACGCAATGCGGAGACTGTCACGGACCTGGGTGATTGTCTGGCCAAGGTAGTTCCCCACCCGGTCGAGCACCGCGCCTTTGCTGACAATAAGAGAGAGGGTCTTGCCCGCACGCACCAGGGTTCCCGGCGGCGGTGTTTGATCTATGACTCGTCCCACAAGTGCCGGGTCTGCGGTCACCCGGAACTCCACTTCCACGTCCAGTCCGCGCTCCTGGAGCATGATCAGGGCATCGGGAAGCTCTTCGTTGACGAGGGACGGAACCATCGTCTCCTCCGAGCCACGCAGGCTGAAGAAGAACGTGGTCAATCCTGCGACAACCATGATCAGCACCACCCCAATGATGGCGTAGATCATGATCTTGAAGAGGCGGATCTCAGGGTCGTCGTACCTTGACGGGACCATGCCCCTGATCCGTTCCCGAAACGTGTCTCTC
>CAYTGY010000064.1:0-13428 GCA_964437265.1 uncultured Spirochaetaceae bacterium
AATAACCAGCTGCACTTCAAGGAGAGCCACAGCCGCCATCATCAGTATACGTACTTCGGCGATTACGACTTCGAGCAGCGCTCTGAGCAACTGAAGTTCACCGTGATCGACGTGATCAGCTGGTTCACCTTCGACTTCAAGAAGTTCAGGAAGTTCATGTGGGCCAATCTCAACCACGCGGTTGGCAACTTCAACGTCGACTTCTTCTACTGGTGTCCGCTGCTCCCACCAACGCACACGAAGTCAAAGAAGATGATGTGGTGGGCTCGCGCGATCATACTCGGACATCTCGCCATGGCCGTCGCGTTCGCGCTCAGCGGGTTGTGGATCATGATATTCCTCGTGAACTTCGCCTACTTCTTCATGACCTTCTTCGAGCACGGCACGGGAATCATCCAGCACATGGGATTGCGCGGCGACGTTCCCGATTGGCGCGTGAACTCGTACACCGTCAACCTCGGGCCAGTGCTTCGCTTCCTCTACTGGAACATGAACTTCCACACCGAGCACCACATGTACGCGGCGGTCCCCTTCTACAACCTGCCTCAGTTGCGTAAGGAGATCGAGTGGGACCTCCAGAAGCCTATGCCGGGGTTCTGGCGAGCGCTCATGCACATCGTGCGGGTGGAACGTAAGCAGTTACAGGACCCGGAGTACCGCTACATGCCGGAGTTCCCGGGCAGTGCCAACCCACCGCGAATGACGGACGAGCAAGAGGCCTCATAGGCGCTCGCTTCGCGAGTAGATGCGGAAGTAGAGCTCGTTCTCCGGTGCGACGTGATCGATCGTGCTGCGCAGCAGCACCTCGATCTTCGTGTGATACGCGCCCGTGTCCTGTTCGCCCCTGCTCGTGAGATGATGAAAGAGCAGCTTCACCGCGTAGTAGCCCTGCGAGAAGGGGTCCTGCCCTATCGTCGCCTGGATGGCGTCCCGGTGCATGAGATCCCGGATCTCCTCGTCCAGGTCGTACCCGATGTTCTGCACCGTTCCGGCGAGCGAGCGCTCGAGCAGCACTCGGGCAACGGCGACATGACCGCTTCCGGTCGTGGAGACGAAGCCGCGGATGTCCGGATCCTCGTCCAATAGCCGACGCGTAACCGTCGCTGCCTGCTCCACATCATCATGAAACGCGAGCGGACCCGTGACCTGCACGCCGGGGAAGTACTCCGCGATGCTGTCCGTGATACCGCGAACACGTTCCTGATGCGCCCACAAGCCGGCGAAGCCGGTGAGAAGCGCCACCCGCCCCGTGCCCCCCATGAATCGGCCCAGCAGCTCACCGGCCACCCTGCCGGATCGGTAGAGGTCCTGCCCCACGAACAGCAGCCGCTCACTCTCCGGCGCGTCAGTGTTGAAGGTCACAACAGGTATCCCGGAGGCGACCGCCTGTCCGATGATGGGGTCTAGCCTGCTGCGGTGAGCGGGCACCAGAGCGATCCCGTCACAGCCCTCGGCGATCACCTCCCGCAACTGGCGGGCCTGCAGGTCCACGTCGTGAGCGTCGGTGGTTCGCTCCTCCACGGTCACCCCAAAGCCCAGCAACTCGTCGTTCGCGGTGCTCACACCCTGCGCGATCGCCCGAAAGAACGCACGCGGGGCCGTGGGACGAAGCACGGCAATGCGCAGCGTCCTGCGCAGCGCGAGCATTCGCGCGGATTGATTGGGAACGTAGCCCAGCTCCCGGGCCTTCCGGATGATCCGATCGTGGGTCTCCGCGGCCACCCTCCCCCGGCCGTGCATGACGCGATCGACCGTCCCGCGAGAGATACCCAGAGCATCCGCGATGTCCTGCAACGTCACCCGTTTCTGCGCCGACACTCGGCGTATTGTGCGTGCGAGCGGTGGACGTGTCTACCGGTTTCGGCGATCCAACCCAAACGGCACCACATCGCACGTCTGCTGGTACCAAGTGAGCATTCGCTCCTTGAGATCGGTAAGCGTCTCGGATACCGACGGGTCGCCGACGATGTTGCGCGTCTCGCCCGGGTCGGCTTCCAGATCGTAGAGCTCGTCGTCCTCGTAGAGCCTGCGAACGTACTTGTACCTGCTGGTGCGGATCATCGTCGCCTTCATGTGCCACACGTCGTCGTCCGAGCCTTGGAGCCGGCTTCGCGGGTAGTAGAGGCTCTCCGTGGGGTCGTCGTACGCACCGAGAGAGGGCTTCTCCATGGCCTCCTCCTCTCCGGGCAGCCGCCCGCCTTCGCAGTGTACCTCCTCGCGGTGCCGCGTTGTGCTTCCGGTGAGCAGGGGCATGAGGCTGCGACCAAAGTGCCGGTACCCCGGCTCGATCTGCGCGAGCTCGAACACGGTCGCCGGGAAATCGATGAGCTCGACGAGGGCCTCTCGGACCCCCGGCACCACGCGCAGCTCCTCCCCGGCGGACGACCGCGGTGGCTTCACCACCAGCGGCACCCGCGTGAGCACGTCTTCGAAGGTGTTCTGCGTCTTCTCCACCAGGCCGTAGTCGCCGGTGAAGTCGCCGTGGTCGGAGAGGAAGAAGACGGCCGTATCGTCGTAGATACCGGCCTCGCGCAGCGCGTCGAGCACGAGCCCGAACTGGGCATCGATCCTCGCGCACATGCCGTAGTAGGTGGCCCTGAGCTCGGTGAAGCGTGCTTCGTCCCAGCTCCGCAGGCGCTGGCCTTCGCGCAACGCATCCAGGATCTTCGGCTTGGAGGCCGACGCGGGATCCGCGCACTCCGTGATCCGCTCGGGCAGCAGGTCGCGCGAGATGCGCGAGAACCACGGCTCCTCCACCCCGTACGGAGGATGCGGATAGGTCAGCGGCAGGTAGACGCACAGCGGCTTCTCGCCTGAGTAGCTCGTTATGAAGTCGACTGCTCCCAGGACGTTGGCCCAGTCGCCGTCGCAGTAGATGCCGTCGGTCCCGGTGTCCAGTCGTCCGGCGTAGAAGCTGTAGTAGTTGTCCGCGTTCGGGTTGCCGCGCCACTCGGTCCACGAGTGGAGCCCCGGTCTGGGCTGGTGCCCCCAGCGCGCGTAATCCTCCGCCGTGGCCTTGAAGCGTTCGTCGCAGTGGGCTTCAAAGCCGTCCTGCGCGGGGACGAGGTCGTTCTTGCCTCCCCACCAGACGTGGTAGCCGCTCTGTTTGAGCAATCGCAGCAGATTGGGCTGCCCGCGCTCGGGGTGCAACATGTGAAACATCGTCCGGTGGCCGTGCACGTGCGGGTACCATCCGGTCATGAAGCTGCAGCGACTGGGCGTACAGACGGGGTTCTGACAGAACGCAGAGTCGAAGCTTACCGCCTCGGTGGCGACCAGCTCGTCGATCACGGGGGTGGCCTTCGCGCGGTTACCCAGGTGGCCCAGCGCATCGCTTCGGAACTGGTCGGGGTTGAAGATGAGGATATGAGGACGTTCAGCCATGTGAGCCTCTCACCGGGACCACGATGGTGAATGAGCGGTCCGCCCCGCGCGGGAGAACCGAGAGCACGAGCTGTACGGGCTTCCCGTTCTCGAAGTGGAGCTTGGGCATCTCGAGCCGGTCGCAGCGCTGGACCGTCCCGTCGGCCCGCTCGATGTACGGCTTCACAACGATCGGGTCGGTGTCGATCTCCCAGCGTATCCCGTCCTCCGATGCGAACAGGATCATCGCCGCCTGCTCACCGGTGAAGTCGCCGGTACGATCCTTGACGAGCGCGAAGTACGTGCCGTCCTGTGCCCATTCAACGTGATCGTCGATGGGGAAGTGCGTTCGAGGAGAGCGTATGAACGGTTCGGGAACGTCTTCGAACGGTCCGGTCGGGCTGTCGCCGACGGCGATGGCGCGGTGGCGTAGCCGAACTGCGAGCTCGTTGCCCACGCGTCGAAACCGAGCTTATACGGCCAGCGCGAGAACACGAGATGGCACTCGCCGTCCGGCGTGCGAACCAGCGAGCCGCCCCACGTATTCCAGTCGGGCAGGTCGATCACGGCGGCACTTGAAAGAGAAACGGGATTGTCGATTCGAACAGGGTGCACGGGGCCTCCAATGCAAGAGGTGCCGCCGAGCGTGTCGGCGGCACCATGCAAGAGCGCAAAGCTGGTGTGTACCGGCTACTGGTACTTCTGGTTGATCTCCACCAGTCGCGGCAGGCCGAGCTTGTCAAACTCCGCCAGGTACGCGTCCCAGTCTCGATCCAGATCGCTGCGCCCCACGACGAAGCGGGCGGACATCTCGTTGATGTAATCTGCAATCTGCGTCTCGATCCCAGCCGCCTCGGTTGCATCCTCCGGTGTCATAGTCACCGGAACGAGCGACTTCTCCGGGGCTCCATGCGGCTCGTAGCTCCGATTCGTGATCACCTGCAGCGCGTAGTCGATGTTGTCGAACATGGTGTCGAGGTTTTCCGCATTGGCAGCCTCGCTGTTGCGGATGTCCGCGGTTGCCCAGAATGGTCCGAGCCAACCGAAGCGGTAGTTGTCGACGCCGTCCACCGGCAACAGCCTGTACGCCGCCTGCTCGCCGAAGGCGTTCGTGTCGGTGGAGTCGGCCTCTACCCAGCCGACGCCTTCCTCACCATACCAAGCTGTGCGGCGGTGCTCTTCATTATAAATGACGTCACTCCACTTCACGAGCAGGGCCGGGTTCTCCGCGCCGGCGAAGACCTGAAAGCCGCCGGTGGGGCTCTGAGGAGAGTACGTCGCCTGCCGTCCAGCAGGACCTTGAAGCGGCGGCATCTCCACGTACTCCGCGTAACGGCCGCTCGCACCCCCGTGCTCGGTGAACTGCGCCCAGTACCCGGCCGGGACCGAACCGAGAATAGGCGCCCCGGGATTCTCGCCCAGTTGAACCAGTTGCGCCTTATCCTGCACGAGCGCACCTTCGTCGAGAAGCCCCTCTTCGAAAAGGCGGTTCAGGAAGCGCAGTCCTTCTCGCCACCCTTCCTGAGTGGCAGCCGACTTCACTTCTCCGTCGTCCAGGTAGAGCCGAGCCTGATGGTTCGAGGTGTAGACAAAGGGGTTCATGAGATAGGGGCCGATCACCTGGGTGAACCAGCCGCCCTTCTCCGCCCCGCTCAGCGGAATCTCATCCGCTTCGCCGTTCCCGTTGGGATCGTCGTTCGCAAAGGCAACCAGCGTCTCGTAGTACTCCTCAACGGTGGTCGGCATCTCGCGGTCAACGGCTTCCAGCCAGTCCGGCCGAATCCACATCTTGTTGGCGTAGGTCACGTGGTACGCCTCGTTGACCTTCGGCATGTTGTAGATATTGCCGTCGGGTGCAGTGATCGCCGCGCGTACGTCGGGCCGCTCTTCGAGGCGGGATGCCAAGTTCGGCGCATGCTCTTCGATCTGGTCCTGCAGCGGCAGGAAGACGCCGTCGGTGCCAAAGCGCACTACGTCTCCCTGATTGAACTCGAGACCGTACGCAGCGTCAGGGTAGTCGCCGCTGGCGACGATGAGCTGGCGTCGCGACTGCAGGTCGGAACGCGGCACCGTCTGCCAGTTGACCTGCACGTTCGTCAGCGATTCCACGTACTCCCACCAGTCGTTCGTCTCCATGTCGGTCACGAACTTCTGCAGGAGGACGACGGCGATGTCCACGGTTACCGGTTCCTCCACAATGGGGAACTCTCCCGGGGCCGATAGGGCCGGACCGGCATCGGCGCCGGCATCGGCGCCGGCTTCGGCACCGCCGGACGCCCAGACCGGTAGACTCGCGACGACAAGCGCAAGCGTGATGAGCAGTAGTCTTCGTTTCATATTCGAAACCTCCTCTGTGTCTTCCTCCGTGTCAACGACACGGTTATCAACCCTTCAGTGAGCCGACGGTCACGCCCTTTACGAAGTGCTTCTGCACGAACGGATAGAGGATGATCATCGGAAGGCTGCCGACGACGATGAGAGAGTACTTCATCACCTCGGTGAGCCCCATCAGCTCGGAGGCCTCTTCGGCCTCGATCTGCGCGATGCTGGCGATCTCATCCGCGCTCAGCTGGTAGTTCGAAATCATGTTTCGAAGCACGATCGTGAGCGGGAAGAGGTCGTTCGACTTCAGGAACATCAGCGGCGCGAAATAGTTGTTCCAGTGTTGGACGCCTACCCAGAGCGTGATCACGGCGAGAATCGGCTTGGAGAGCGGCACGACGACTCGCACCAAGAACTGTAGGTTGCTCGCACCATCCATCCTGGAGGCGTCCAGGATCTCGCCCGGTATCTGATTGCGGAAGTATGAGACGGCGATCAGCACGTAGTAGGGGTTGATGGCGGCGTGCAGGATCATCACCAGGCGCGTGTCCAGGATGCCCAGGTTCTTCATGAGAAGATAGGTGGGGATGATTCCGCCCTGAAAGAGCATGGGCAAGAGAAACAGGAACGCGAAGAGCGAACGACCCCAAAGATCCATCCGCGAGAGGACGTAGCCGGCAGTGGAGGTCAAGACGAGGGCGAAGACGGTACCCAGGGAGGTGTAGATGATCGAGTTGATGTACCCTTGTCCGACCTCCTTCGATTCCAGCACCGCGGTGTACCCGCCAAGGAAGACGTCTCTCGGGAAGACGGTCACCTTTCCGGTGACCACCGCCGTGGGCGAGCTCACCGACGACGAGAGGACGTTCAACAGGGGGATCACCACTGCGAGCAGAGCCACCAGCAGGTACAGCGTGATGATTGTGTAGAATGCGTGATCCGCGAATCCGTGCCGCTTGAATCGTGCCATATCAGTAAATCGCCTGTCCTTTGAGTTTCTTCACCAGACTGTTCGCCAGGACCACAATCACGAGATTGAGCACCGTATTGAAGAGGTTTACCGCGGTGGAGAGGCTGAACAGCCCCTGCTGGAGCCCGAGTTTGAAGATGTACGTTGGGAGAATCTCTGAAGCCTCCAGATTCAGGCTGTTCTGGAGCAGATACGCCTTCTCAAAGCCGACGCTCAGCACCTGACCGATCCGAACGATGAACACGACCGAAAGCGTGGGCATGAGGTACGGCAGGTCTATGTGTAGCAACTGCCGCCACTGGTTCGCTCCGTCGATTTCCGCGGACTCATATAGCTGATAGTCGATGCCGGTCAGCACGGCTATGAACAGAATCGATCCGTAGCCGGCGTACTGCCAGATGCTCGAAACGACGTAGATGGGGACGAACGCGCTCGGCCTGGCGAGCAGGTTGGTCGACTCGAACCCGAGCGACGTGAGGGCGATGTTGAGGAGCCCGACGCGCGGATGGAGCACCTGCATGATCATGGAGGTGACGATGACCATGGAGAAGAAGTACGGGATGTAGGTGAAGAACTGGGTTGCCTTCTTCAGGTACCACGCACGACTCTTGACCACGCATACCGCAAGCATGAGCGAGAACGGCGTCGCGATGATCAGCAGCCCCACTGAGAGTTTGACGGTGTTCCACAGGACGCGGAAGAACTGATACGAGTTCACGAACTGGTTGATGTAGTGCAGGCCGGCCCAGTCGCTGCCCAGAATGCCCTGGGTGGGCGAGAAGTGCTTGAACGCGAGTAAGTACCCGTAGATGGGGAAGTACTGGAAGATCCCGATGTAGACAAGCGGGATGAGCAGCAGCACATACAGGTCAAGGTTGTGCGTCAGTGACTTCCGGCGAAACCTCCGGCGCTCAACTGCGAGCTGCGATCGCGCTACATCGTGTTCGTGCTTTGCTGCAACGTTCAAGAGCTCTCCTCTCCGTCTCGAGTGATGCCGCAGTATGGGCACGGGGTGTCGCAGCCGACAACACGGTCTTTTTTTCGGTGGGGGAAAATGCTGGTGTATCGGTGGGGAACTTCTTGTCCGGCAGTGAGATTCGTGCCTGAAGCTCCTCTCACCGTTCGGGTGTGCTATAATCGGCGCCGATGGGATGGATCCGTTCGCGCTCGCGGGCAAAACTCACTCTCGCGGCCGCGCTACTCCTGTTCCCGTTCATCTTCAGCGCGGTCTCCAATGTGGCAATGCAACAGACGCTGTCGTACGCGCAATCGACGGCCGAGCAACTCGACGCGGTCTTCGCGAAGATGCGTCGATTCTCCGGGCGCCTGGCGCTCAGCGAAGGTCTTGTCACCCCGATCGACATCGCAGACGTACTGACGCTGCAGCAGCGCCTCGAGGAAACACCCCCTCCCGACCCGATGGTCACCGAGTACTTTGTCTCCCTCGACCGGTACCTCATCGGCATGGGCTACTCCTTCGTCCGCCCCGACCTCTTCTACCGAGGACGCGTACTGCCGGTGGGCTCCTCCGGAACCGAGCTTCGGAGTGCGATCGAGAGCTCGGAGTTCGCCATGACGCTCATTCGCAACGAGCGTACGCAGCCTGTGCCGACGACGCTCCTTGTTGCCTACGATCTGCCGCGAATCGGACCCGGCGCACACGCCAAGACGGTTGCACTCATCGACCTCTCCGGAATCATCCGGGACGCGTCCGCAGCCGGTTTCCAGGTGTCCACCTCCGGCGACGAACTGCTCTTCGTTCGCGACCCGGGGCGGCGATCGCAGCGGACGCTCATCCAGTCCGACGTGCTTCCGCTCTCGTATGTGACGGTTCACTCCGACGGTCTGCTTCGCACCCCGTTCTATCAGGTGCTGCTTGTGGGCTTCTGCCTCGCGTTGCTCGTTGTCGCAGGCGACATCGCAGCTTTTGCGAATCGACTGCTCAAGGTCGACGCACGGGAACTCATGTTCTACCGGCAACGCCTCGCCTCGGCCGGGCGGTTCGGGGCGATGCTCGGAGAGTACCTGCAGTACACCTCATTCGGCCTTCGGACCTCTCGGGCTCGATTCCAGGATCTCGTGTCGCGCTGGATGCAACGCGGCGACGTGTCGAACGCGGAGCTGGATATGATTCTCCTCGCGCTCCGGCTGCCGGGGCACGCACGCCACTGCGTGGTGTACTTCGAGCACGGCGCGATGCTTCGAACCCGATCGGCCGGAGTCGTCGTACGACCGCTCGTCCACGGAGGTCGTCACTCCTACGGCATCGTCTCCGTACCCGACGGCTCCCCCGAGTCCTTCCGATCGGTGCTGTCCGCATGCTTTGACGGAGGGACCGGGGTGGGAAACCTCTGTCTCGAAGCTGCTCAGCTACCTACGTCGTTCCTGGAGGCCAAAGAGGCGTACAATCGACGGACCGACGACGGGCAGACGGCACCCATCGCCTTCTTCGCGGACCTGCCCGAGATTCGGTGGGAGTCGTTTCACTTCCCGATCGACGTGGAGGCGAACCTGCTCAACAGCATCCGCCTTGGAAACACGGAGCGCTTCACCTCGATTGTCCATGAGCTGTACGAGCAGAACAGGAGGGCGTACTCGTCGTCAGAACGAATGTGGAGCGCGTTCGTCCACAACATGCAGTGCTCGCTTCTGAAGCTGCTGCCGGAGATCAAGTATCGGGATAACCGCGAAGGACTGCTCATCAAGGAGCAGATCCTGGAGATCACCGACTCGCCCCGATCGAGCGAGACCGTGATCGCGATCTGCCGCCGCATGGCGCAGCTCTTCCTGAGCTCTCGCGAAAGCCGACAGAACGAGCTCTTCCGGAGGATCAAGCGGTACATCGACGATTCGTTCCGCGACCAATCGCTCTCGCTGAAGATGCTCGCCGCCGAATTCGACCTCTCGGAGTCGCACATCAGCAGAAACATCAAGGATCGCCTGGGACTGCCCTACCACCACTACGTTGAACAGCTCCGACTCGACTATGCGGCACGACAGATCGTCGAGACCGACTACACGCTCTCGGACATCGCCCTGAAGTCAGGGTACGCGAACCTCAATACCTTTCGCAAGGCGTTTGTACGTCGCTTCTCGCTCTCGCCGCAGGCGTATCGCCGGAGGCACCTCGCGGACGGGGCACCGGACGACGGATCGTCCGAAGAGGACCGCGCGCTCACCCGGTAGCCGGCGCGCCGTACCCCGCCCTACTCCACCTCGAACCCGAACAGGTGCACGAGCTCCGCGCCCCAGGTCTCGCGTGGGAGAAGACGCACGCCGCTGACCTTACCCGCGTCCGAGAGATCCACCCAAACGAGGCGCTGGCGGTTGTCGTCTACGGAGGTCACCGTCTCCCACTCTTCGCCGCGCCGCACCTCCATGGTGAACGCCTTCACCAGGGAATCGGCGACGGGTGTGGCCTCGTCGTCGAGCGGGTAGTAGCACTTCATCCGGTGGTCGCGGTAGTACCGGCTGAGGTTGCTGTCCAAGACGAGCCGCGCTCGACTGAGTGAACGAGGTTCCGGGAAGGCGTAGGTGACGCTTTCGCCGGGCCCGCACCAGAAGCCGTTGTCGTCCTCGCCCACCGTCCGGTCCACGCCGTTGCGAAGCAACTGCGGATCTGCGACCGCGGTGGTGGTGTACCACTCAACCTTCGTGCGCTGCCCGGCCTTCAGACCGCTTGAGAACACCTCCACGTCCTCCGGGTATACGCTTCGCGCGAGCGACACCGTGTACGTCTTCCCCTCATTTGACGATGTGAGCTCCGCCGTGGCGGTCGCGTCCGCCGGTCGACGTGTGAGGCCAGGGAGATAGACATCGTCACGAAGCAGCGTCTGCTGCAACTCGTCCAGGTGGCGCTCGTAGACTCCGCGCGGACCGGTACCGCGGCGAACGGCGATCGCGGCTGCAGTCCCTGCCGCCTGCCCGATCGTTGCGCACGTCCGCATCACGCGAGAGGAGCTCAGCGCCACGTGCGTCGCGCTGATGTTCCGCCCGGCACAGAGCAGATTCGCGACATTGCGCGAGTAGAGCGCGCGGTAGGGAATGCCCCACGGTGAGGGCGCGGGGTGGAAGATCGTCGGCTGGCCGGGGTCGTAGAACGCAGCCGGCGCGTGAGTATCCATGCTCCAGCCGGCGTAGGCCACGACGTCCTCGAACGGACCTCCGGCCTCCACGTCTGCCTGGGTGATGATGTGGTCACCCACATACCGACGACTCTCGCGCTTGCCCGGGAGAAAGCCCATCCAGCCGAGCGTCCAGTTCGCGGAGTCGTACTCATCCGGGTTGCGCTTGATCAGATCCCATACGCCGGTGGCGATTCCCAGCAGGTCGTCGCGAAGCTCCTCGGTATCGCGGATCGTGTTCTTGTCGCCGCCGGCCTCGAGCCACCAGTAGTTCGAGCGTCCGATCTCGAGGTACCGTCCCGGACCGATGTCGTCGCGCGAGTACCGGTGCGCGAACCACGGCGGCTCGAACGACCGCGGCTCCCGTGTCTCTTCGGGCTGGATCAGGCACGACATCCCCATCGTTTTGGAGTCTGCCTTCGGCATCGCGTGCGACTCGCCGAACTCGTCCTGCGACTCTCTACCCCATCGGACCTCAGCGCCGGTCAGCGGCGCGAGGATCGAGTCGCCTGAGCAGTCGGCGAAGAGCGCCGCTTCCACGGTGTGAAAGCACTGAGTCGTCAGCTGCCACGCCGTCACCGACGAGATCAGCGACAGGCCCGATGCATCGTCCCGGGTGGTCTCCGCGTCGAGCACCGAGGCGTTGAGCAACGCCGTGATATTGTCTTCGCGCGTGATGAAATCGTGGAGCACCGCACTCCAGAGCGAGTAGTTCTTGTAGGGGTTGCGGTAGATGTTCTCCAGTTCGATCTCTTCTATGATGCCGGTCTCACGCATGTTCGCGCCGAAGGCGCCGCAGATCCACATCCGAATCTCTTCGGACGCGTTGCCGCCGAAGACCGGCCGGTCGTGCACGAGCACCACCTTCGCCCCGTTTCGCGCGGCTGCAATCGCCGTGCACATTCCGGCAATGCCGCCTCCCACAACGCAGAGGTCCGCTGTATGGTTGATCGTTTTAAGCTTTGGTGCCATGGGAATCCTCCTCAGATGCCGCGCGATACCCGTCAGTCGCCCACCGGAATGTGAACGTTGAACGAATGTGACTCTGACCTGTCAGGCGACGCCGCGCAGAAGAGCACTCGCGGCTTGCCATCCTCAAGCCAGAGCTGCGGCCGTTCGAGCCGGTGGAGCCGCTGCGTCCGGCCGTCCTTCCAGCGAATCTCGGGCGTAGCGACGAGCGTGTGCTCGGCAGGCTTCCAGTCAAAGCCGTCGCTCGACGTGAAGAGAGCGAGCGACCGCCCGGCCTTCGTGAACGACCCATCGAAGTCTTTGACGATCGCGAAGTAGCCGGACTCGCCGGTCCAGATGTACGGGTCCTCGGCTGGGAAGTCGTGACCGGGAAACGTGAACACCGGTTTTATGTTCTTGGTGAACGGTCCGGTCGGCGAGGGAGCGGTCGCGGCGAGGTGCGTAACCGGCCCTCCGAACGGCAGCGGGTTGCGAGCGGCGACCGCCTTGTAGATCATGAGAAAGCCGCCGCCGTGCATCTGTGTCATTGAAGGATTCGTCGTGCACAGATGATCGGGCGCATCTGGCTCCGGGCTCGTCTCGATGAGCGGGCCGTCCATGCGCCGCCAGGGTCCTTCAGGCCGATCGGCTACGGCGACGCCCACCCGTTGGTTGTTCCGATGCGTCCAGTTGAGCGCATCGTGGATCGGCTGTCCGTCCCCGGTGTTGCCGGTGTAGTAGAGGTAGAGCTTGTCGCCGAACCGTCGAACGCTCGGGTTGTGCGTGCACAGGCCATCCCAGTGCTCCGCACCCCGAACCGGGAGTGCAACGTCGGCATGACGGAAGGGACCGGTGGGCACATCGGCCACGGCGTGCGCCACCTCAGAGTGCGTCACCCACGCGTTCATCCCCATGGAGCGCGGCCATCGAGCGTAGTAGAGGTGACAGGTGCCCGCCTCGTCGCGGTACATGCTGCCGCCCCAGATGAAGAAATCCTTATCTATGAACTGCGCGCTTCGCGGCACCTCTGTTATCAGCTTTGTGAAGTCCAGGCCGTCCTCCCAAGTCTCAAGGTGACTGCAGTATGGGTACTCCACGGAGCCGTGCCAAGACGGCGTTTTTTCGCACGGGGAAATCGACGCTCCACCGACGGGGAAATCCTTGCGCACAAGGGAAGATCGTGCACAGGCGGAAAGCACGGCGGAGCAGCTACTCTCATGGCTCCACGTTCACGTACGGCAGATCGTGTTCGTAGAAGAGCGCCTCGCCTTCGTAGAGATACCGGTACATGTCGATAGCTTGCCGGATGGGATACACCGGAGAGCCCGGCGTCATCTCGAGTGCGGCAACGCGGTCGGACGCCGCGGCGACGTACTCCTTGAAGTGGGGCGCGGCAACGGGCAGATAGAGCACCTTCTCGAGCGCCTGATGCGCGAGTAGAAGCTCGTCGCTCTCGATCGCCGCTCCCAGCACGGCGGCGGCCTGCGCTGGAGCGCTCTCGGGACGGGACGCGGCGTCCGGCTCCAACCCCAGGAGCGCCGCCGCCACCTCGATGCGCACACCGGCGTCCGGGTCGTCCAGGTGCCGGCGCAACACATCCGCATCCATGGCGGTGAGGTCGTGCCATCCGGGCTCGCCCGCCCCGTGCATTCTGACCGCGGCGTAGAGACCGACGCCCGCCCAGTAGCGGACCGCAGCGTC
>CAYTGY010000065.1:0-12534 GCA_964437265.1 uncultured Spirochaetaceae bacterium
GGGGCCGGTTGTGGGCAGAGTGTGCGACATGACCAACGTCGCGTGGCGCATTGACGCAGATGCGGTCTCCGAGCGGTTGGGGATCCCAACCTTTCTCATCAACGATTTCACGGCGATCTGCTATGCGCTGCCGCTGCTGGACACCCACGAGCAGATCAGCGCGCCACCACTTGCACACCCGGGAGATCGCTATCCAGCGGGCTACGGCACAGTCCGAGCGGTGGTGGGCGCGGGTACCGGGCTTGGCGTGGGATTCCTCACCGAGGATCATGGACACTTCACCGCCCATCCGTCGGAGGGGGGACACGCGGAGTTTGCCCCCTATGATGCAACCACCGCGGAGCTCAAGGCGTTCACAGACGGCCGACTTGGACCGAATCAGGGCGCCGAGCAGTTTCTCTCCGGGCAGGGAATCAGTAACGCATTCCATTTCTTCCTCTCCGAACGTCGACTCCCTCGCGATGCGGTTGTCGAGCGTATCGAAGCATCGCCGGATTGGGAGAAACCGCGTCTGATCTCTGAGGCAGCACCGTCGCACGCCGGGCTGGCAGCGGTCATGCGCATGTTTGTTACCACCTACGCGCATTTCGCCATGAGCGCGTGTACGTTCTATCTGCCGACTGCCGGCCTCTACCTGGCCGGGGGGATCGCTGCGAAGAACGTGCAGTGGTTCACCGACGATGATCTCTTCACCTCCACCCTCGAGAAGAACTACAATCCTCGCGTGGCGCGCGTCCTGCGAGAGATTCCGGTGCACCTTATCGCCGACTACGATATCTCGCTCTACGGTGCGGCTCACGCCGCCGTCTCGCTGGACGTGCAGGACACATCCGCCTGAGGAGGGTCTCATGAGCGAACACGAACCCAAGCCAACCGGCCGTACCGTGGACACGCCGCAATCGGTAATCGACGATATGCGGGAACAGCAGATGGATGTGGAGTTGGCGCTAGACACGCTGGACGCATACAACCGGGGCGACTTTGACCATGTGGAGCAGGTCACGGTTCGAGAGGTGCCGTCTATAGACGGCTCCACAATCGTCGACTTCACCGGCTCGCCAACGCTCAGCGTCTCCCGTGCAGACGCAAGTAAGCGCCTGCGGCAGCTCTTGCCCGAAGCGATTGTGCGCGCCGCGTTGGACCGCGGCAGCGGTAACGCGGACGGCGACCAGGAGACGCTGAACCTGAACCGCGACGATCTGCGCCGCATTGGGCTCCTGCTCTATCCCCGGGTGTCCTACGGCGTACTCAACGGCGGGTCGGCGACCAGCTACGCAGATGTCACCAAAAACGAGTCGTTCAGCGCCGAGCTACTCGAGCTTCTCCGCGAGCCGTTCGATCGACTGGCTGAGGTTGGCAAAGGTCGTGCCAAGGGGCTCACCCCGGCGTACGTCAACCCTGACGGCTCGCTCGGATACAGTTTCCTCCAGCTGAAGATGCGGAACCTGCTCCTCCAGGCGGCCGATAGCCGCGCGGCATTTGCTGAGCTGGACAGCGACCCGACTTCGCTGGGACTACCCGATCCGCTGCTGCCGTTCTTCCAGATGACCAGTATCTACAATGATGAGGAGATCGCCGAGGCGTACGACGAGTACCAGCGCTCCGAACCACTCGCATCGCTCATTGACACGCTCTCGCTTGATCCCACCCGGGTCATTGGTGCGGTGCAGCCGCTGCTGAGCGCCTATACCCACAGCGATTTGGGCCGGCCCAAGCACGTCTTCTCTCAGGCGTACGGCCATGAAGGCCGGACACTTCCCATACCGGGCGGACACGGACAAAACTTCGCAGTGCTGTCCCAGACGTACCGGGCCCTCCACGACGCGGGCAAGCGCTTTGTCTACCTTGGGAACGTGGACAATCTGGGATGTCTGCCGGATCCGGTTGGTGTGGCATACCTGGCAATCTCCGGACGCCAGGGTGCCTTTGACTTTGCGTACAAGTCTCCGGTGGACGTCAAAGGCGGAATCCTGGTGCGAGATCAGCACGGAAGGCTCAACTGTGCTGACATTGGGCCGGCAATCAGCAAGGAGGAGGTCGCACAAACCGAGGCGTCCGGAACACCCATCCTGTTCAACGCGGCGACCGGGCTGTTTGACCTCAACTATCTGGTGCCGAACCTGGAAACGATAGCGAAGAATCTCCCAACACGGTTCTCAGACCAGAACAAGGATGCCGGCAAGTACTCGCAGGCAGAACAGGTGACCTGGGAAGTGCTCGAGCTGCTGGACAATTTCCTGGTGTTCTCCGTGAGCAAGTGGGACCGTCTGTTGGCCGCCAAACTCCTTCTGGAGACACTCATGGGAAGCGGATTAAAGCTCCACCACCCGGAGTACCCCACGAGCGACCAACCTGAGAACGACCTCCGGCGAGCAGCGGAGCGGCTTCATGAGGGCGTGGTCCAAAAGCTTACCGAGTCGTTTGGGTTGACGCGTGAAAACGGTCGCTGGGTACCATCACCGTGATTGGGCCGCGGATTGAGCCTGATTTCTCTCGCGCACCGCTGATTCCCGTTGTGGCGCAGGACGCCGACAGCGGAGAGGTCCTCATGCTTGCCTACATCGACAAGGAAGCGTGGACGCAGACATTGGCCACCGGCTTCGCACACTACCACTCGCGGAGCCGTCGACAGCTGTGGAAGAAGGGCGAAAGCTCAGGCCACGTGCAACGAATAGCGGAGATCAGGGTGGACTGTGACGAAGACGCGGTACTCTACCGGGTCCACCAGACGGGGCCGGCATGCCACACCGGCAACCGCACCTGCTTCTACCGCGTGGTATAGCGCAAGGCGTGGGTCACGACGAGCCGGGCGGGAACTCGCGGAAGAGCAGGCTGTGCTGGATGCCCTGGTTGTTCTGGTACTTGCCGCCTGAGTAGGTGTCATAGTCGCCTTCAATGGTGTGATAGAAGATCTGGCAGATCTGAACGCCGGCGTAGATGCGAATAGGCTGAACGCAGAATACCTCCAGCGTCCAATAGCCGCTGAACCCTACATCGCCAAAACCAGCGGTGATGTGAACAAAGAGGCCAAGCCTCCCAATTGAGGAGCGCCCCTCCAACATGGGCACGAACCCGTCGGTTGAGGTGAACTCCACGGTCCGCCCCAGGTACAGGCGCTGCGGCTCAAGAAGCAACCCCTTCTCTGGTATTCGGAGCGTCTCCGACTGGTTTTCCACCGCCATATCAAGCTCACGTTTTGAGTACACGCGAAGCTCATCGTGGAGGGTGAGGTTGTACGAGTTTGGGTTGAGGCGCGAGCGGTCAAACGGCTCAATCCGGATTCGAGAACCCAAATTGCGCTCAATCTCACGCCCGGAAAGGATCATGGCACCGGCGAACCGTGCCCGAACCCTGACTCGGCGATCACCAGGACCGCCGAATCAGGATCCGGCCGGTCACTTACATGAGGTCGCGCGGCTTCCGACCGGTGTTGCCGGTCTTTTCACACATAGCATAATGGCGCATCCGACCGTTCTCAAACACGCTCTTCATAACAATCTTGCCGCCCCAGCGACTCGTAAGCTGCTGGCTACCCTCACGACGTGCGTTCTTACTGACTCCAGCTGCCATGATAGCTCCTCCTTAGTGGGGAATTCCGCGCAAAGATACGGGGTGCGGGACACACTGTCAAGCCCCATATTCTGTCGCCTTCTCAAGCACGTAGTCCACCGAAGGAACGCCGCACCCGGAGAGCGCCGCCGGCTTGGCCACGCGCACGTGGATGCGCCCGGCCGCCGGGAAGGTCGCGCGGATCATCATCCCGCACTCGCGGGCCAGCTCTTCAATGAGCCCGAACGGTCGCGAGGTAGCACGCTCCTCCACCCGTGCGGCGAGCTCCGCATAGTCCACCGCGGGATCGCCGGCAGCGTGCCCATCCGCGCCGCCGGCGGCGGAAACCTCCACCGAAAGGTCAATGACGATGGGCTGCGGCGAATCCTGCTCACCTGGGTTGATCCCGATTCGACAGTCGAGCTCCAGGCCGGTGACATTGACGGTGAGCATCACGCCCGCGACTGAACACCCAGGAGATCCAGATGACGACCCATGTGACTCGCGATGTTGTTGACGTGCGTCGCTTCCTGGTCCATCAACGCGTCAAAGTACGCCGGCGCCAGCTCGCCGTGCGTGAGAATACCGCCGTAGACCACGTGAAGCAGCTGCCGACTGTCAGGGGCGTCAAGGTACTCGGCGAGCCGCTCATCGGACATACTGTCGAGCTTCGGCACCCTGCTCAGATCCGGCGTGATGTGATACGCCGTCCGGGCCTCAGGGAAGTACTCCAGCCCACGGCGGTGCAGCCGCCGGTAGAGCTCCGGCTGGGTCTGCGCCAGCGTCCGCAAGCTCTCCAGCCAGCTGGTCCCGGAGGTCTTCACGTGCAGACGGCCTCGTGTGTGGCGACCTACGATTGGGTATACGGAGAACTTGTCGCTCCCCGAATGCACGGAGACCTTGTAGCCGCCGAAGGTGGCGGCAATCGCCGCGTGCACGGCAAACTGCCGCTCGAACTCCGCCAGGTCGCCATCGTAGTCCACCGCTTTCTGGAACTCTCCGATGAACCGTGGCGCGAGCGAACTCACCCGCACTCCACGCCGCTCGAGCTCTCGCGCGATGAACAGGTGGTGGCTCGGCAGCGTGGGAAAGGTGGTCTCATCCACGCTGATCTCCAGGTCGAATGCGCCGCCGGTCCGCCGGTCAAGGTGCGCGTCAACCTCTTCGCTGAACGCCAGCGCCTGTCCGTACATCAGCGCGCAGCGCTTGGCCTCCGCCTCGCTCAAGCGAACCGCCGTGGGCTCACCAGAGATGCCGAGCACCTCGAACCGCGTGCCCGCGTACTCGCGCTCGACCAGCCGCTGCAGCTCTGACGGCAGCGTGCCGAACTTCGACTGCACCTCCGCTTCCGACCACTCGGCCGCCTCAGGCAGCAGCACATTGGTCAGGTCCAGCGTGATCATCGGCATCTCTGCATCCAGCGCCAGATCGATGTCCGCAAGCGTCTTCAGATGATCACCGTCGGCGCCGTAGCCACCGCGGTAGCCGGCCTGGAGCACGCCGAAAGCGGCATCCGCAACCACGTCCGGAAAGGTGCGGCCAATGAACTCCAACTCGCGGATGCTCTGTTGGGCCAGCACCGGTGCAACCTGATAGCGCTCGGCCGCCTGCACCTGCCCCGCCGTGGCGAGCCCAATGCGGTCCCCCATGCCAAAGGTGGTGAGCCGGCGGCGAACGCTCTGCGGTTTGGTCCACGGAAGCATGGCCATCACCGACGCCATCACCTCCGGAGTGGGTTCCAGAAGCTGCAGGTACAACCCCTCAGCCTCCTCCACCGCTCCGGGCAGCGTGGCCGCGGGCTTGGTGGCCGCGGCGAGCAGCACCCGCCTTCGTCGCCGGGACCCGGAGCCGTTCACCCACGATGGTCCGGCGGCGTCCGCGCTCTCAAGCCGCACGGCGGCAATGAGTGCCGGGGCTGCGCCCTCCGGATGGACGATTGACCTGACGTAGATTGCGGCGGGCCCGGCAGAGATGGTCTCCCGAACCGAATCGCCAATCCGGGTGGCGGCATCCGCCGAAGAGCCCTCGGCAGGCTCCAGCAGCTTGTGACTCGCGACGGTCCGCGCAATGGAAGCACGTAGCTCAGAACTCATAGCATCACCTCATCAATACCGGGAATGTTGAAATAGCGCACGGCGTTGTTCCAGCAGATGTCTCTGACCACCGTGCCCAGCAGCGCATAGTCTTCCGGGAGCTCCCCGGCGGCGACCTGCGATCCCAGCAGGTCGCAGAGCACGCGGCGGAAATACTCGTGTCGTGGAAAGGAGAGGAAACTCCGCGAGTCGGTGAGCATTCCCACAAACCGCGGCAGCAATCCAAGGTTGGCAAGCGCCGTCATCTGGCGCTGCATCCCGTCTTTCTGGTCGTTAAACCACCAGCCACTGCCAAACTGCATCTTACCCGGCACAGACCCGTCCTGGAAGCTCCCCATGAGCGCCGCCACAATCTCATTCGCGTTGGGATTCAACGTGTACACAATAGTCTTGGGAAGGTCCTCGGACGCCTCCATGGAATCGAGGAGACGCGAGAGGTTGGCGGCGAACGGCCGGTCGCTGATTGCGTCAAACCCGGTGTCCGGGCCCAGTGCGGCGAACCTGCCGGAGGAGTTGTTGCGAAGCGCGGCTATGTGCAGCTGCATCACCCATCCATGAGCGGCGTACAGCGATGCGAGGAACCGCAGGATCTGCGTCTGAAACGCCTCAGCCTCCGCGGCGCTCGCCTCCCCGCCGTCGCGCACGCGAGCGAAGACGTGTCCCAGTTCGGACGCGGACGCCGTGCGGAACGGCACCCACTCCAGCGCGTGGTCGCTGATCCGGGCCCCGCACTCATGGAAGAAGCGAAACCGCTCCGCGATCGCCTCAAGGAAACCGTCGAAGGTTGCAATCTGGCGTCCCACCCGCGTCTCCAGCCGCGAGAGCCAGGTGCGGAACGCCTCGGACTGCTCGATGTGCACCGCCTTGTCCGGACGGAACGCGGGGATGACCGTGGTCTCAAAGGGGTTCGCCGCAATGGACGCGTGGGACTCGAGCCCGTCCACCGGATCGTCGGTGGTACAGACCAACCGCACATTCATCCGGCGCAGAATCCCACGGGTGGAAAACTCGGGTCTGGCGAGGCACGAGCTCGCTTCCTGCCAAACCCCTTCAGCGGAATCTCCGTTGAGGAGCGTCCCGGTGATGCCGAACGGCTTCTTGAGCTCCAGATGCGTCCAGTGAAAGAGCGGGTTACCCACCGTCGCGGGCACCGTCTCCGCCCACGCCTGAAACCTCTCACGGTCGGATGCATCACCGGTGATGAGACGCTCTGCTACACCGTTGGTCCGCATGGCGCGCCACTTGTAATGGTCTCCCGCCAGCCAGATCTGCGTGAGGTTCTCAAACCGATGGTCCGTCGCGATGAGTTCCGACGGCAGGTGACAATGGTAGTCGAAGATGGGCATCTGGGCGGCGTACTCGTGATACAGCCGTTGTGCGGGCTCACTCTGCAGGAGAAAACTGTCATCAAGAAACGGTTTCATGGAAGACTCCTCGACCGGTCTGAGCGACCGGACTATATGTTATCAATCAGATACCCGCCGTCCACCGGAATGCACACACCGGTCAAGAAGCCACTGGCTTCGCTGCTTGCAAGGAACACCGTTGTCCCGGCAATGTCGGCGAGCTCCCCAAAGCGTCCGTACGGCGTGTGGTTGATGATTGCCCGTCCCCGGTCGGTAAGCTCGCCGGTATCGTCGTTTTTGATGAGAAGCGCCCGGTTCTGGTGCCCAACGAAGAATCCCGGAGCGATCGCGTTCACCCGGATCCCGTTCGGAGCAAACTCTTTGGCGTTCGCATATGTCAGGTTGAGCACGGCAGCCTTAGCGGCACTGTAGGCTGCACCCCCGGAGAGCGGAAGGTAGCTCCCCATTGAGGCAATATTGATAACCGACCCCGTGATTCCAAGCTCCAACCAACGTGCCACTAGGACCTTGGTAGGGACTACCAGACCCGCGATCAGATTGAGGTGGAGTACCTGCTGGAACTCATCAGTCTCTGTCTCAACAAACGGCGCCCGGCGGCTTGAGCCGCCTACGCCGTTTACCAGGACGTTGGGGACACCAATTGCCGACTCCGTGGCCGCGAGCGCCTTGGTCACCGCATCCCGGTCACCGGTATCAACGGTCTGACCATCAATCACTGATCCGGTGATCTCCGTCCTCAACTCTTCCACAGCCGCATCCACCGGATGCGACGTCCCACGGCCCCAGATGCTCACGGCGGCGCCGGATTTGACAAGCGCGTTGGCCATCGCCTTGGGCAGCACGCCGGCCCCACCGGTAACGACGGCGCGCACGTCTTTCAACCCGAATAATCCCTCTATGTAGCTCACGGATACTCCTCCTGAGACCTGGTACGGTGACGGTATGAGAATATTCTGGTGCTATACACCCGAATAGGCTGAGAACCCGCCGTCTACCGGAATGACCGTCCCGGTTACGTAGCCGGCCGCCTTCTCATTGATCAACCACAACAGAACACCGATCAGGTCGTCGGGCGACCCCAGTCGATCCAGGGGAATGTGGTTGAGAATCTTCTGCGCCCGGGGAGTCCAGGAACCGTCGTCATTGGTCAGCAGACCGCGGTTCTGATCGGTCAGGAAAAACCCCGGGGCAATGGCGTTCACGCGAATGCCGACCTTTGAGAAATGCACCGCAAGCCACCGCGTGAAGTTGCTCACCGCGGCCTTCGCTCCGGAATAGGCGGGAATCTTGGTCAGCGGTGTGAACGCATTCATGCTGGAGATATTGATGATGGTTCCGGTGCCGGATGCTGCCATGGTGCGACTAAACACCTGGGTAGGGAGCAGCGTTCCCAGCAGATTGAGGTTGAACACAAACTGCACCCCCTCCGGGTCCAGGTCGAAGAAGGTTGTCACGCCTTCCACCTCTTTCTCCACCTGCTCCGGAAGCAGGTATTCTCCGCTGGTGGTTCCCTTGGGATGGTTGCCTCCGGCGCCGTTGATCAGGATGGTGACCGGCCCCCAGGTTTCCTCGATCTGCTTCTTGGCGGCCACCAGACTGCCGGTCTCGAGGACATTGGCGGAAACGCCCAGAGCGGTTCCACCGGCGGCGTTGATCTTTTCGGCGACCGCGTCGGCCGCCTCCTTTCGCAGATCAAGGACGGCAACTCTGGCGCCGCACTCGGCCAGTGCTACGGCAAAGGCGCCACAGAGCACGCCACCCCCGCCGGTAACTGCAATCACATGCTGACTAAGGTCAATCTTGAACGGTACCATTGCTCTCTTCTCCTATATGAAATGTTTGGCTGTTCTGACATAGCGTGGGAGACCGCTCTGCATAGGCGGTTGCGTCTCACCCTGGATCAGCGGCATGGCGTAGTCTGCGAACTCCTGCGTCACAAGAAGACCGTCATCCGTGATCCACTCGGTTGGTAGATGCTTCTCGCCGTTTGCGACCTTCTCAAGATTGGTCAGCCCGTAGCCGCACAAGTACGGGTCGTCCGACTCACGCACCAAGGTGACCATCTTGTCGGTCACGCCGTCGATGGCGGCCTGCACGGCTCGGAGACCGCACTGATAGGCCTCCTCGTTGTCGGTCAGGCTTGCGAAGTGCGCACCGGTCCGCTGGATGGTACTTGGCATCGCAATCCGGGCCTTCACTTTGTTGTGTTCCTGAACGATCGCCTGAACTGCCTGTGCGGCTCCGCCCAACTGCACGTGACCAAAGGCGTCCCGAGCAAACTCGCCTTTCATCTCCGACAGGAAGCTTCCATCGGGGTACTTGGTGCCCTCAGACACGACGATGACACAGCGATGAATGGTGTCCAGATACTGGTTGACCTTCTGCACAAAGCGGTCCAGGTCAAACGCAACCTCAGGGAGCAGGATGATGTGAGGCGCATCCTCCTCGCTGCGTCGAGCCAGACACGTGCCGGCGGCAATCCAGCCTGCGTTGCGACCCATCGCCTCAATGATGTTCACGGTGTCCGCGGTGTACATCGCCTCAGTGTCCCTACCCGCCTCCATGGTCATGGTTGCCAGGTACTTGATCACACTTCCGTATCCCGGACAGTGATCGGTCTCTGCAAGATCGTTGTCAATTGTCTTAGGCACCCCGACGGCCCGCATCTCATAGCCGGTCTTCCGAGCCAGTTTGGAAACCTTGTCCGCGGTGTCCATTGAGTCGTTGCCCCCGATGTAGAAGAAGAACCGGATATCGTGCTTCTGGAACACATCGATGATCCGCCGGCGCTCCTCCTCGCTTCTGACTTTGTGACGGCAGGACCCTAAGGCAGAGGCCGGCGACCAGCGAAGCTCATCAAGGGTCGACTGCTCCTCGCGAGCAAGGTCATAGATCTGTTCATTGAGGACACCCAAGATTCCGTTGTGGGCGGCGAAGACGTCGCCAATCTCGGATGCCTCCATTGCGGCGTGTATCACGCCGGCAGCTGAGGCGTTGATCACGGCGGTGGGCCCACCGGATTGCGCCACGATTGCGTTTCCTGTCACGTCACTTCCTCCTCATATTCCACCGTGATTACCTCCAATCCGGCCTCGCGCAGGTCGTCGCAGAAGGTACATCCAATGTCTGTTATGAGCACATCTACATCGCCCGGCCGCGCGAACACGCTGAAGGCCTGTACCTCCGCCTTCGTCGAATCGGCCAGCACCACGCGTCGTCGTGAAGACTGCAGCACTTGTTTCTTCAGTTGACCCTCGATGACGTTCTGACTGGAGAAGACACCGCGGGCGTTGAATCCGGTGGCCCCAAGAAATCCGGTCTCGATTTGGAAGTCGTCGAGGTTCGCCACCGACAACGGCCCCACGAATGAGCCGGCCTCGCGTCGGAACGAACCGCCAATGGAAAAGAGGGTGATGCTCATGCACTCGGCGACGATGTTCATGATCGGTAGCGCATTGGTCACGATTCTCACCGACCGCGCCTGATCCCGGAGATTCTCTGCGAGGGCCTGACACGTGGAGCCGGAGTCCAAGTAGATGGTGTCCCCTTCGTGGATCAACAACGCCGCTCTGCTTGCGATTGCCCGCTTGAGCCACGGGTTGTCACGTTCGCGGTTGGCCAGACTCCGCGTCCGGTTGATATCCTGCGCGAGCCTGGCGCCGCCATGGGTCCGAAGGATCATGCCCTGATCCTCCAAGTAACTGAGATCCTTGCGGATGGTCACGTCAGACACATCGAGACGGTCTTTGAGCTCCTGAACTGAGACGGTGCGAAGCAGCTCCACAATCCTGAGTATCTTGTCGTGACGATCAGTGTAGGTCATTACGCGGGACTCTCAGATTCCTTCTGGTTTCGAAATGCACACTAAAACGAAAGTCGATACAGTGTCAATTGTCGTGATGCAACGACTGACGCCACTTGACGGAGGATTCCCCGTGATATAGTGTTTCGATCACCATCACTATGCAAAAGGAAACGAAATGAGTCATCTCGTCCAGGAATTGATCGATCTCAAGCCCGAAAAAGACTTCTTCATTGGGTTCGATTCCGACGGCTGTGTCTTTGACAGCATGGAGATCAAGCACAAAGAGTGCTTCTGCCCGGCATTCATCAACAACTTCGATCTCCAAGGCGCCTCAACAGCGGCCCGAGAGGTGTGGGAGTTCGTCAATCTCTACTCGAAGACCCGCGGGGTGAACCGATTCCTGGCCGCTACCCGAGCAGTGGAGCTCATGTCGCACCGGCGTGAAGTCATTGAGCGTGGTATCCGGGTCCCGTCGGTCGAGGGGATCCGCGAGTGGACGCAGCGGGAGACCAAGCTCAGCCAGTCGACGCTGGAGACAGAGGTCGAGCGCAACCCGCATCCTGACCTTGTCCGCGCATTGCGGTGGTCGCGCGACGTCACCGATGCGGTCGCCAAGATCGTGCGCAATCTCCCGCCCTACCCTCAGATCAAGGGTATCTTGGAAACGGCCTCGGAGAAGGCCGACTTGATCGTGGTCAGCCAGACGCCGACCGGGGACCTGGAACGGGAATGGGCCGAACACGAAATCGACCCTCACGTCCGGGTGATCGCGGGTCAAGAACGAGGCACGAAGGCCGAGCACATCAAGTACGCCGCCGGAGACAAGTACGATCCGGAACAGACCCTGATGATTGGCGACGCTCCCGGTGATCTCGCCGCAGCGGAATCCAACGGTGCACTGTTCTTTCCAATCATTCCCGGTGCCGAAGAGGCAAGCTGGGAGCGGTTCAGAGACGAAGGGCTGAAGCGGTTTTTTGCCGGCACCTTTGCCGGTGAGTACCATCAGAGTCTGCTGGCCGAGTTCAACGAAGCACTTCCGGAACACCCGCCATGGGAATAGGAGGCGACACTGATGACGTACTTTGAGAACGGCGGCCAGGATCTGGTCATGACCCTGGATGATATGAAGAGCGGTTTGACCACTGCCTGTGAGAAGCTGGGGCCCCGTCAAAGGGTGCTGGCGCTTCCACCGGACATCACCCGCTTCCATTCGATGGCGGGCGATCTCACCCGATTCGCATATGAGTACTATGGCTCGGCATTGACCGATGTCATGCCTGCGATCGGCACCCATACGCCGATGACCGAGGCTGAGATGGACCGGATGTTCCCGGGTGTACCGCACAGCCTGTTCCGGGCACACCGCTGGCGTGCTGACCTGGCCACGTTGGGAACCGTTCCGGGCTCATTCGTGGCGGAGGTCTCGGAAGGAAAGCTGGACTATGACTGGCCGGCGCAGGTGAACCGGCTCTTGATAGAGGGTGGCTTCGACCTCATCCTATCTCCCGGCCAGGTGGTCCCCCACGAGGTGGTGGGGATGGCCAATCACGCAAAGAATATCTTTGTCGGGACCGGCGGGAGCGAGGCCATCCACAAGAGCCACTTCCTTGGCGCCGTTCACGGAATGGAACGAATGATGGGGCGTGCCGATACGCCGGTCCGCGCGGTTCTGGACTATGCCGTTCGCGAGTTCGCCGCAGATCTGCCCATCCTCTACGCC
>CAYTGY010000065.1:12544-13251 GCA_964437265.1 uncultured Spirochaetaceae bacterium
GACCGGGAGTGTTTTGAGAAGGCCGCAGCGCTCTCCGCGAAGGTCAACTTCGCGATGGTGGAGAAACCAATCAAGAAATGCGTGGTCTACTTGGATCCCGATGAGTTTCGCTCAACCTGGTTAGGGAACAAGGCGGTCTACCGCACCCGGATGGCGATGGCCGACGGCGGGGAGCTGATCGTCATCGGTCCGGGCGTGCATGAGTTTGGTGAAGACAAGGAGATCGACGCGCTGATCAGACGGTTCGGCTACAAGGGCACGCCGGCTACACTTGCGGCCGTCGACGCGGATCCGGACCTGGCGGCCAATCTCAGCGCGGCCGCGCACTTGATCCATGGGTCATCCGAAGACCGGTTCTCCATCACCTACGCACCGGGCGGATTGACCCGCGAGGAGGTCCAGGGGGTCGGCTTTGCGTATGCGAACCCGGACGATCTGCTGCAGAAGTACAACCCATCGGTCCTGAAGACGGGATGGAACACCGTAGACGGTGAGGAGATCTTTTTTGTGGCAAACCCGGCGTTGGGTCTGTGGGCCCATCATGACCGGTTCAAGGAGTAGACAGATGAGTGACAAGAAAGCGGACATTGGCCTGATTGGCCTGGCGGTGATGGGACAGAACCTGGTCCTCAACATGAATGACAACGGATTCTCGGTTGCCGTCTATAACCGGACACAGCAGAAGACCGACGACTTCTTGGCCGGAC
>CAYTGY010000066.1:0-3140 GCA_964437265.1 uncultured Spirochaetaceae bacterium
CCACCTCCAGCCGCGTGTGGTAGATCTCAGCCCGCCGCAGGGCTACGGCGGGGGAGAGACGCTTCCGTGGGTTGAAGAGGAGATCGATGTTGCGCCTGAGAATCCCGGCAACATGTGGGACTCGCTTTACGCGGCGATCCGCTTCGGAACGCCCTACGCCATCTCGCTCGAGCAGGTGCATGAGATCATGCGCGTCATTCAGGTCGCTAGCGAGCAGGCGGGGGTGTGAGCTCTCCTACACGTTCTCTTCGGTGATCTCCGGACGCTCGAACTGCATCCGGTACAACCGCGCATAGAATCCGTCGGCGGCGATCAGCTCCGTATGTGTGCCCTGTTCAACCACCCGGTGGTTGTGCAGCACCACCACCTGATCAGCATTGCGAATGGTGGACAGACGGTGCGCGATGATGAAGCTGGTGCGGCCCTGCATGAGGTGCAGGAGCCCCTGCTGGATGAGATGTTCGGTCAAGCTGTCCACGCTCGAGGTCGCCTCATCCAGCACCAGGATGCGTGGGTCCGCCAGGATGGCGCGCGCGATCGCCAACAACTGACGCTGCCCCTGCGCCAGGCTCTCCCCCCGTTCCGCGAGCACCGTCTGGTACCCGGCGGGGAGGTGGCGGATGAACTCATCCGCGCGAGAGAGCCGGGCGGCCTCCTCCACCTGTGCCCAAGACGCGCGGGGATTCCCATACCGTATGTTGGCCTCAATGGTATCAGCGAAGAAGTACGGTTCCTGGAGGACCACACCCATTCGGGTCCGCAGGCTGTCCACCTGCAGACCCCTGATATCCCGCCCATCGATCAGGATGGATCCCGATCGAACATCGTAGAAGCGAGACAGCAGATTGACCAGCGTGGTCTTGCCCGCGCCGGTGGGCCCCACTATTGCTACCATCCGTCCGCTCCTGGCGTAGAGAGACACATCCTCCACCACCGTCTGCTCGGGCAGATACCCAAAGCTCACGTTGCGAAACTCAACGTCACCTGAGATCTCTTGTATGGCTGCCGCATCAGGGGAGTCCGTGATCTCAGGCACCGCATCCAGGATCTCAAAGACCCGCTCGGCACCGGCGAGCGCGGACTGAATGATGTTGTAGAACTCGGTCATGTGGCGAAGCGGCTCGAAGAACCGCCTGGCGTAGAGGACAAAGGCGGTTATGAGGCCAATTGAGTAGGTGCCGGCCCCAACCGCACCGCCACTCACCGCCAGGGCGCCGCCGACGCCAACAACCAGCGCCAACGCAAGCCCGTTGATGAACCGCATGACCGGATGCAGAATGAAGCTGAGCGTTTCCGCCCGCATCCCCGCCTCTCTGGCCCGGGCGCTCACCCTGCGGAACTCCTTCTGTCGGTCGGACTCCTTACGGAACGCCGTGATGAGTCGCACTGCCGATATGTCTTCTTCAATGCGCGCGTTGAGCGCGCCTACCGCGGCCTGGTTGGCGCGAAACGCCTGTCGAACCGCTCTTCCGATGATCGCCGTTACTACGGCCATGATAGGCATGACACCAATGACAACGGCGCTGAGCCTGAGATCCAGCGCGAGCATCGCGATAAGCACTCCCACTATGGAGAATGCGCCGTCTATCAGATTGGCGAATCCGTTGATGAGCGCGGTGTAGATCAGCTCCACGTCATTGGTGACCCGCGAGATGATGTCGCCAATCCCGCGACGCTCGAAGTAGCTCATGGAGAGCCGCTGCAGGTGGGCAAAGGTGTCCCGCCTGAGCCGATAGATCAGGCGATTGCCCGCGTACGCCATGAGCGATCGAGACACGGCATCAGCCACCCAGACGCCTGCGTAGATGACAAGCACACCGAGCATCTGTTCCACGAACGCACCTGAATCCGGGGATCGCTCAATGTGATTCTGGATCGCCGCGCCAAGCCGCGCCGGCCCAAGCGCCTTGAGTACGGCAGAGCCGATGATGGTGCCCGACGCGATGAGCAGCGAGATCCACTCCGCGCCGAAGTACGCTAGCAGTCGCGCTACGGCTCGCCGGAGGTTCCGCGGCTTCTCCACGGACGTTCGTCCCGCGCGGCGTTGTTGATTCATCCGCGGAGCTCCGCCGTCTGGCTCTCATAGATCTCGCGGTAGATGTGATTCTGTTCCAGCAGTTCCTGGTGGGTACCGAATCCCGTGATCCGCCCCTGATCCATCACCATGATTCGGTCCGCTTGCAGTACCGTGTTGACCCGCTGGCTGATGATGAGCACCGTCTTCTCCGCAAGGTGATCGTAGAGGTTCTGAACGATAGCTCGTTCGGTTGCGGAGTCGAGCGCGGACGTCGCGTCGTCAAGGATGAGCACGTCCGGATCTGCAGCCAGCGCCCGGGCGATGGCGATTCGCTGCCGCTGACCGCCGGAAAGCCCGGTGCCGCGTTCGCCGACCGTCTCCTCCCATCCGTGGTCCTTGTCCCGGATGAACTGCGTTGCGTGGGCAAGCTCGGCGGCGGCCTCGAGGCGGCCGTCCCCGGAGGCGCCGGGGTTCTCCGCGCGGACGGCGAAACCGACGTTCTCACGGATGGTCCCGCTCATGAGGAGCGTTTCCTGCATCACCACCAATACGCGCCGGCGGAGCAGATCCAACGAGTAGTTGCGGACATCCACTCCGTCGATGGTGACCCGGCCTGAGCCGACGTCGTAGTACCGCGGAATCAGGGCGGCAACGGTTGATTTCCCGGATCCGGTGCGTCCCAGAATGCCGACCTTCTCACCGGGCCGAATCCGGAAGGTTAGGTGATCAACGGCGTCTGCCGGCTCAACGGCTGTACCGGAATCCTCCCCGCTCCCCGCGTAGGCGAAGCACACATTCTCAAAGGTGATCTCACCGCGGATACGTTCGGGGCGGCGCGGTTCCGTCGGCTCCCTGATTGCCGGCCGTTGGTCAAAGAGCTCCTGGATGCGGATGGCGCTCGCGGAAGCCACCGCCAGGAACTGGAGCACAAAACCCAGTGACATGATGGGCCACGAGGAGAGAATGGCGTAGTTGTTGAACGCCAGCAGGTTCATCTCGCGCTCGATCTGCACCCGCATGTCCTCGGTCCACGGCTCGCCGCCGAAGTGGGCGTACTTCAGGGGCAGGCTCCGCGGGTCGACGCCCTGCTGCCGGGCAACGTCGGCGATGTTCAGCGCGTAGC
>CAYTGY010000066.1:3150-13218 GCA_964437265.1 uncultured Spirochaetaceae bacterium
AGCTGTCCAAGCGTGAGCGATGCGCCCGCGTCTCCCAGCATGCCGCGGATCACCTCGGTTCCCCCAAGCCAGGTAAGCAGAATGACCGCCAGTTGGCCAAGGAAGAACAGGAACGGGTAGGCCATAGCGACCAGGTACCCTACGCGAAGCGAGAGGGCGTAGTAGTCATGGTTCCGCTTCTCAAAGCGCGCCTTCTCATGCACGTGTTGTGCGAACGCCCGCACCACCTTGGCGCCTGCAAGGTTCTCTTGCAGCACGTTGTTTACGTTGTCCAGTCGCTCCCGTACCCGCGTAACGAGCGGCCGGATTATGACGGCAAATACCAAGAAGAGAACGAGTGTGCCCGGGAGCACCACAAACATGACCCGTGACAACTGTGCGTTGGTTCGATACATCAACGTGAGGCTTCCGGCGATCATAACGACTGAGTTGATCATCATCAGGAGGCCCATGCGAATGAACATTCGCACGGTGTTTACATCCGCGTTCACCCGGACCATGAGCTCGCCGGTCCTCCATCGGTCCAGATCCGCGAAGGAGAGTGAGGTCACTTTCTTGAACAGGTCATTGCGCAGCGAGTACGCCATGCCCTGGCCGGCACGGACCAGGAGTACGCCGCTTGCCACGTGCAGGCCTGAGGACAGTAGCGCCGCCCCGGCAATTCCCAGCGCCCCCCATACCACGCTTGGCAGATCGCCGGCGCCGATGCCCACGTCAACAGCCCACTCCACCAGTTTTGGCTGCAGCAGGTTGAGCCCGCTTGCGACGAGCAAGAACACGAGCGAAAAGGACAGCGCGGGGATCTCGTCCTTGAGGTACCGGAACAGGCGCAGGAGGTTGATCATCGCAATCCGTCCCGCCGGGCGTGGCTCACCTACCGAGCGATATCGATGATCAGCTTCACCAGTGCGCCCGCCGAGGTGATGGCCATCGGGATGCCCACGCCCAAGTCACCCCACGAGATGAAGAGGCCGCCGAGGATACCGTTGACCGCGAACAGACCCGAGTCGATGGCGATCTTTGCTCCTTTGCTTAGGCCGCGCGCGTTCAGCACCGACGGCGTGGGCAACTCGGTCCGCATATCCACCGGCAACGTTTCCGTAGTGATCTTGCCTGTCTCAGCGTCTTCGGTGATGGTCACAACGAAGCGCTCGCGATCGGCACGCTCGGGATCCACAACACCCAGGTCAACGAGCGTCAACGGCCGGCCCTGGAGCGTAACTGACGCAGCTTGTCCCCGACTGTCACGGACGACCGTGTAGTTGGTGATGAAGATCCCATCCGCTTGCAACTCGGCGACCGCGTGCGCCGCCGCAACGCTCACGTAGGGGTTGGCCGCCTGACCCGGCTGCGGATAGCCGAACACGCGTGTTTCGCGGAGCTGGTTGGTCTCCAGATCGATCTGTTCCGTGAAGCTCTGGATCGCTCCGATCTCGTACGTGACCTCACGTGGGCGTACCCAGTTTCGTCCGGACTCCGCAGCCTCAAAAGAGGCTACCGCCCCGGCGGTTCCCGAGTCGTGAATTGTCTGGCACCCGAACAGCGTCAGCGCTCCCAGCACACCAAGAGCTACAGCAATCCGTCGAAGACTCCCGCTCATCCCGTTCATACGCTCTCCCTCCGAAGACAAGATATCGTCATGGTAACCGGGCGCGGGGAACGCTACAAGTGATCCTCCACGATGGCCGGATTGCTCGTCCGCCAACAATGGGGCTGTCATTGTGGACGTACGGACTGAAGTACAGCCGGATGACCACTCGCCCCTCCGGTCGTTGCCGTCGGTAGCCTATGAGCGGGCGCACGCGGTTGGTCATTACCACCTACGTATCCTGCCGCGTGATACGCGTGGAACCCCCGGTTGGTGAGCTCGGCGAGCTCCGCAAAGAGCGGCTCGTCGACCTCCGTGAAGTTGAAACACGACTTGCCCTGCATCCGCTTCTTGAGATCATCGGAGATTCCCTCGAGCAGTGTGGGCTCTACGTACACCGGCATCAGGTAGAAGCTCACGTAGTTCTTCTTGATGATGGCGGAGCCAAAGTACAGCGGTTTGCCGTTCTTCATGATGTGGCTCGTGTCCAGGTAGTACTGGTCGTCCGAATCGTGCACCACCGTGAGCTTTGTTCCGTAGGGTTCAAGAATCGCCTTGAGTCGCTCGAACACCGGCTTGAGATCCCGTGCCATGGTACCTCCGTTGGGCGTCAAGGTACCGCTTCGTGGGGCGGCCCGGCGAGTTGTGCGTGGCGCGCGGCCCGCCGAGCGGTCCGACTCACTCAGGCGGAAACGCTTTCCGCAACTGCCGGACCGCCTGCTTGAGGCGCTCCTCGTTCTCAACCAGTGCAATCCGCACGTAGCCTTCGCCGTCTTCGCCAAATCCGCGGCCCGGTGCCACCGCGACTTCCGCACGCTTGAGGCACTGTATGGCAAACTCAATGGAGCCCATGGCGCGGTACCTCTCCGGGATCGGCGCCCAGACAAACATGCTCGCGCGCGGCGGCGGGATCTTCCAGCCGTCGCGGTTGAGCCCGTCCACCAGAACATCGCGCCGGGTCTGGTAGACCTCTGCCTGCTTCGCGACCTCTTCATCGCCGTGACGAAGCGCAATGACTGAGGCAATCTGAATTGCCTGAAAAATCCCGTAGTCGTAGTAGCCTTTGATGCCGGCCAGCACCTTGATCATGTCCGCGTTTCCGCCCACAAACCCCACGCGCCAGCCGGCCATATTGTAGCCCTTGCTCATGGTGATTGACTCAACGCCCACCTCCTGTGCTCCCGGGACGGAGAGGAAGCTGGGCGCGTGGTAGCCGTCAAAGGTGGTCAGTCCGTAGGCAAAGTCGTGGATCACATAGAATCCGTAGCGCTTGGCCAACCGCACCACCTCAACAAAGAACTCGCGCTCCACCGTTGCGGTGGTGGGGTTGTGCGGGTAGTTGAGGATGAGGATCTTGGGCCGTGGGGTGAGCGTCTGTGACATGTGGGCGATGTTGGAGAGCAGCGCCTCCTCGCCGTTCTTCATGGACAGGCCGATGACGCTTGCGCCGGCGATCATGGGCGCATAGATATGGATGGGAAACGACGGCGTGGGCGTCATGGCGATGTCCCCGGGACCCAGGGTTGCCAGGCAGAGGTGGCTGAACCCCTCCTTTGAGCCCACCGTGGCAATCACCTCCTCCTCGGGAAGCAGGGAGACATCCCAGCGTCTCTGGTAGAACCTCGCCACCTCGCGCCGCAGGTTCACAATTCCGGCGGATACTGAGTAGCGCTGATTGCGCTTGTCCGCGGCTGCCTCCGCGAGCTTCTCAACAATCGCCGCCGGCGTGGGATCGTTGGGATTGCCCATCCCCAGATCAATGACGTCTACATCCGCCCTGCGGAGATCGGTCTTGAGCGCGTTGATCCGCCCAAAGAGGTACGGCGGGAGCCGGTGCATCCGCGCTGAGGCTACCTCCGGCATATCGTTTCTGACCAGTGACTCTACGTCCACCTCTCCCAGAATGTCGGGCATTTCCTTTTCCATGTATCGCTCCTGCGGATGCGATTGTAGGCAGGTGAACAGATGAGTGCAACGCGGTCGTTGCCAGGTGCCGCAGAGCCCCCCATCGTCGAGCGCCGGCTATGCCGGAAAAATATAACCAAAGTTATAATGAATATGCCGGCCGAAGGACGTAGATTCCCTATGGGTTCTTCAAGGACGAGGCGCAAGCAGCGGAGGTGGCAACGGGGGGACGGTCACCGTTACCATTGAGAGTGGAGCGCTGGGGCCACAGACGCTTATTCCGGACATGCCGGCTACCGCTGAACACTACGCCGTCACGCTCAGCCGTGAGGGCTTTGACCATATGACGGTGAGCGGTAGCGTCGGATCGTTTGAGGTCACCGGCGTCGCTCCGGGCACCTGGGTGCTCACTGCGGTGGTGCACGACGCGTCGGAGGAGGTGATTGCTTCGGGCGAAGCCTCAGTTGATGTGACCGAGGGTCACAACAACACCGGCACGCTTGATCTGACCGTCAGTTGGGACCCCGCGTCGCTGATAGATGCGGTCAAGAGCGCAACAATTGCCCCCGATGGAGGAGGCGCGATCGACATCTCTGACGCGGCCGTGCTGGTTGCAGGATCGGTCTCCTATACGGCGGAGGTGGACTCCGGTGCGTACACGGTGAAGATCGACCTGTCGCGGGAGGGGGTGATTGTTGCGAGCTACCAGGAGAGCGCCTACATATATGACAACCTGACCACCACCGGCGCGGCGAATGCCGGCAACGAGTACCGGATCCGTGCCGCCAATGCGTTTGGACCCGTCGGAGCTGAGGAGGGTTGGGTGGAGTACCCGGTGGTGAGAGTCACCCCGGCATCAGGAGCGTACGGCTCCGGCTTCGATCTGACTATGGAGGCCGGCGTTGCCGCAAGCATCTACTTCACCACCGACGGCAGTGTTCCCGACGCAACCGACGCGCTCTATGCCGGACCGGTCACCTACGTGAGCCCGCAGTCCATGACCGTGCGGGCGATCGCGATCGATGCGGCGGGCAACTCAGGTCCGGTTGCGGAAGCGCAGTACACCGCCGTTCTCACCGTCACCACCGCTGAGCCGGCCGGCGCCGGGAGTCTTGCGGAGATGCTTGCCGCCGCAACTGATGGGGACATCATCACCTTTGACAACAGCTACACCATCACCGCAGACGACCCGCTTCCCACGCCGCCTGACTGGTTCAGCATCACCGGCTCTGTGACGATTGACGCGGCGGGGCACGACATCGTTCTAGACGCGAACCTTGCCGGGCGTCACTTTCTTGTCCAGAGCCCTGCCACGCTGACGCTCACAAGCGACCCGGGCGCAGGCGGCTCGTTCGAGCTCCGCAACGGCCGCGGGATCAGCGGCGGCTCGTCGGTCACCGGCGGTGTCTTTGAGAGCAACATCAGTGACAGCTGGGGCGGCGCTATCATCGTGCACGGCTGGACCGGTGGTTCGCTGACCGTCAGCGAGACGACCTTCCTGACCAACGTCGCCGGAGAGGGCAGCAGCGGAAGCTATGGCGGAGGACGGATCCGCGTTGGTGCCGGCGGATCCGCAACGGTCCGCGACGCGCTCTTTGAGCGGAATAGCGCCATAGGCGGCGGCGCCATTCAGAGCCACGGTACGCTGACGGTCGCCGGAACCACCTTTCTCCGGAATGCCAGTAGCGGTCAGGGCGGCGCAATCTCCAGCACGTATTTGGGAGCTCCTGATCCATTCGGCCGGATCGTGGTGAGCTCTTCCGTGTTCGTGGGCAATCTGGTGCCTCAGGGAGCCGGGTATACCGGCTACGCGGTTGTCATGCGCTCAGAGAACAACGATATCGTGGTCAACTCCACCATGTACAACAACGGTCACAGCTCAGGCTATGACGCATTCTCCAAGATCTACACCGGGAGCCTGGAGGTGGCGAGCTCGGTGCTCGCCATCAACGGGTGGGGCGGTAGCGTCACCACCGTCTCCAGCATCAACACCTGGGTGAACCCGGTTCGCGTCCCGGATCCCGGCGTTGACGGAACCTGGGGCACGGATGACGACGACTACGGCGACCTGCGGCTGCAGGCAGGATCGGCCGCGATTGATGCGGGGAGCAACAGCTACGCCCGCTGGGACTTCGCGGACCTCGATGGTGACGGGGACACGACGGAGTTCGAGCCGTATGACCTGGACGGCAACCCGCGGATTGTGAACGACACGATTGACCAGGGGGCGTACGAGTACCAGTAAGAGCTCCTGGGCGGCACGGCATGGGCACCAAATGGACACAGACCGCATCACGGCGCGCATTCCGTATGCCCAGAGGCTCACCCCACGCTCGGTGTGGTCCATCCTACCGTGCGCCGGCGGTGCGTGTCTTGGTGGAAGGAGGTCTATCGTGATAGGATTGGGATAACGGACAATACGCATACAACCGCGGCGGAGGCTCGCCATGGCAACCCAACAGACACGGATCGCAACATGGCGCGCAGCAAGGGCTGCCGTCCTTCTGGTCTCCTGTCCCAACCCCATCCCGGTCAACCTGGCCAGTCAGGTTAGCGACGATGCAGGTCCGGTGATGACCGTCACCAGTCCGGAAGCCGGCGCCACCTACCGCCAGAGCGTAACCGTTGCGGGTACCGTGGTGGATGAGGGCGGCGAGGTTTCTGAGCTGATGGTGCGCGTTGCTGAGCTCGGGCTGGAGCAACGGGTCGATGTAGGCACGGATGGGAGTTTCTCGCATCAGGTTGCAACCGCGGATCTGGCTGAAACGCTCGGCTTCACGCTCATTGCCACTGACTGGAACGGCAACCGTAGTGAGACCTCTTTCCAGATTGCCCCCAACACCGAAGGCCCTATCTTCACCATCACCTCCCCAAACGATGAAGGCGAGTACGCCTCAAGTATCATGTTACGCGGTTCGGTGACGGATAACGACTCGGTGGTGGAGACCGTTGCCCTTGAGGTGAAGGCCGCCGATGTGGAGGAGACGCTCGCGGTTGCCGCGGACGGCACATTCGCCTATGACCTGGACGCAACCGGCATCACCAAGACCATCGTCATAACAATTACCGCTTCTGACGCGAAGGGAAACCAGTCTACGCTCGAGCGCACGCTGTTCAACGACGGTCAGGGACCGCACATTGTGATCTCCGAGCCGGCAAACTTCAGCGCGTACGGCACGGTGGTCCGCGTTGCCGGTTCAGTGACCGACGCCGAAGGCGTGGCTACGACAGATGAGGTGGCGTCCGCTCGCTGGTCAATTCCGGGAACCAGCTACGATGAGCCGCTCATTCCGGCAAACGACGGCTCGTTCAGTTTTGAGTTTGTGACCCGTGACACTGGCGGCACGGCGCTGGTTGACGGCTCGGCATCGTTGACTATTACCGCCACCGACAAGAACGGCAACACTGCGGAGCTGGCCCGCACCATCGTCAAAGCTACCACCGGGGACTTTGCCTCGTTCACCGTTACGCCGGAAAACGCCCAGGCGACGCTCCAGTGGAGCGACGTGGAGGGCGCCTTATCGTATGTCGCCTACGAAGTCCGCTTCGGGCCCTCGCAGCCCAACGTCACTAGTCCGCTCGTATGGGAGGGGCTCGAGAACGGCGAGCTCTACAGCTTTCAAATCCGGGCTGTTGTCGAAGACAACGGTGCCGACGATGCGTGGTCCTCGGTGACGCAGGTGATGCCTGCCTCAGGGCGTACCTTTGCACCATGGACCCGTGAGGTCGGCAGTGATGCGGTAACGATCGAGTGGGTAGGGAACGATCATGTGGAGATCTACCAGCTCGAGCGCGCACTCTCAGCAGATGGTCCGTGGGAACTTCATGCAAGCCTCACCGCGTGTGCGTACACGGATGAGCAGGTTGAGCCGGGAACGGCATACTGGTACCGCGTGGTGCCGCGAGGCATCAATGCACCGGCGAGTGACGCGGCGTGGGCAAACGTGTCCCGGATCGGCCACCCGATTCTGGGCATGGCGGACACACCCGGTGATGCACGGAACATCGCGGTGCAGGGAAGCTACGCGTACGTGGCGGACCGAAGTGGTGATCTCCGTGTCTTGGATATCTCGGACCCTCTGGCTCCGGTCGTGGTTAGCGCGTGCAGCATACCGGGCTACGGCAATGATGTGGCGGTAGCCGGTGACTACGCGTATGTCGCTGCCGACGACTACGGTCTTCAGGTGATCGACATCTCAGATCCGGCTGCGCCGGTCCGTGTGGGCGGATGTGACACTGCCGCGTATGCGAACGGTGTTGCCGTGGACGGTGACTACGTGTACCTGGTGGACTACCAAAGGGGGCCGGTAACCGTGGACGGCGGACTGTATGTGATTGACGTCACCGATCCAACCGATCCGCAGATCACAGGCTCTCATCTGATGTCCAGTCCTGCTTCGCTTGATGTAGCGGTAGCCGGTGACTACGCGTACGTCGCCGCCGCGCACCTTGGGCTGCAGGTTTTTTCCATCGCCGATCCTGCCGCGCCGGCGCTCGTTGGGGGGTACAGCGACGGCAACTACCCGTTGCGGGTTGCTGTCTTCGGCGACTATGCGTACGTGGGTGACTCCAATACCGGGCTCGACATTGTGGACGTCACCACCGACCCTGAGAATCCGAGCCTGGTGGGCACCTGTGCCATTCCGGGAAATGCCCGCGGTGTCTATCTCACCGGAGACTACGCGTTCGTGGCCGGTGAAGATGCCGGTCTGCAGGTCATCCGTGTTACCAATCCCGCCGCGCCGGTGATCATTAACAGCCGCGACACGCCGGGAGATGCGCGGGGTGTGACGGTCACCGGAGGATACGCGTACGTTGCCGACGGGTCTTCTGGTGTTCAGATCATTGACGCGCGCATCCCGGACACGCCCGTGGTAGCCGGTCGGTGCGTCATTGGCTCTCCCGCTGATCTGTGCATTTCAGGCACCTATGCGTACGTCGCAAATGGGTCGGACGGGCTGTCGGTCGTCAGCATTGCGGATCCCACCATGCCTGAAGAGGTGGGGACATGTGACACCGGCCAATCGGTCGGGGCAGTTGCCGCGGCCGGACGGTATGTCTGTGCTGCGGTCCTCGACGACGGCGTGCAGGTCATCGATGTTGCTGACCCCGCGAAGCCAACACTCCTGGCTACCTGCGACACTCCCGGCAGCGCCGTTGGTGTGGCCGTGGCCGGCCGGTACGTCTACGTTGCTGACAAAACCGGAGGTCTTCAGATCGTTGACCTGAGCGTTCCTGCCGCCCCAGTCATTGTCGGCAGCTGCGCTACCGCGGGTGACGCCAATGATGTAGCGGTCGCCGGCGGATACGCGTACGTTGCAGACAGCCTCGGGCTCAGCGTGGTGCAGGTCACGGATCCCACCAATCCGGTCCTCGCCGGAAGTCGCAGTACCGCCAACGGGGCGGTATCAGTGACCGTTTCGGGTTCCTACGCGTACCTGGCGGACCGCGACGGGACCGAGGCGCTGCAGGTGATCGATATCTCGAACCCAGCGGCGCCGGTCCTGGTCGGCACGCTTGCGACAAGCTGTCTTGAGGGGCGCGGTGTTGCCTATGCTTCTGGTTACGCTGTCCTGGCCGAAGCCAACATCACCGAAATTCCCACGCTTCACGTCATCTCCGTCCGGGAGCCGACTGCTCCGCTTCTGCTGGGATCGGGGATTCCCCCACACGGTTCGAACGCCGTTGCGATCAGCGGTGAGTACGCGTTCGTTGCGGACAACGTAGAGTTGGTGGCGTTCCGGCTGCTGCCTGAGCTGTAGGGATGCGGACGATCACCAGTGTCTCAAGACGGATTTGTAGAGGTTTCACTCTTATTGGACATTGGCGATTTTTTCTAATCAGTATTCTCGATCCTTATAGACCTATCGAGCGGCGACGGGCCCGCCTTCAGTACAAACGATGTCGAGTCGGAACTCTTGTACGAGACCGGTTGCGATACCGGATTGGTCACTTCCAAAGGCGCGATTCTGTTGTTGTACTCATTAAAAGCGCGGACGAAGTCAGAACTGAAGCCCAACTCCTTCAGGGCTTGCTCCTTGTTCATGATTACCCCCTACCTATCACTAGTATCGCGCTGATGACGGAAAAGACAATAGTCCCTTGACAGAAAAACCTTGTAGATCGGAGTATTGTCAAACACCCAATACTGGAGGGCCCAGAAACGGCGGATCGCCCTGGCCAGCCCTGGACTGTCTTCAGGGTGTTTGATCCGCAATCGGCATTCTTCTCTTGCTGCTTCCCGAGTTATTCCTCGACTATGTGTCTTCCACTGATCATGATCACACAACGTCATAGCGATCTCGCGAGCACGCTCACGCTTCTCGTCATCCGTAACTGGAGCTCCGGTGGAGCGATGCTCCGTCCATGTCCGGAACTTGTATAGGTAGAGGTAGTTCTCGACCAACTCAATCGAGTAGGCGCTGGCATTGATTGCGTTGCCGATGTCCTTCGCATCAATCTGGCGAAGGATCTGCAGATCAGTCCAGCGTGGGTTCTGTCCTTTCTCGAGAGCCTGTTCTCCACGCATCTGAATTTCGCGTATCAAGGTCATTATCGCCTGAGCCGGAACGAAA
>CAYTGY010000067.1:0-7925 GCA_964437265.1 uncultured Spirochaetaceae bacterium
GGAACGTGAGATCGGTCAACGCAATCGCGGCCACCCACATCAATGAGCGGATTGACGAGGCCGGCAACCGCTTCACCTGTACCGCTGACGACTCAGCATACGGCACCTTTGCGCTTGATACCGGCGTTATCTGCCAGTTCAACAGCTCCTGGGCGGTCCGTGTGCGGCGTGACGATCTGCTGGTGATGCAGGTAGACGGCACCACCGGCACCGCCGTGGCCGGACTACGCGAGTGTTGGGTCCAGCCGGACGCCATGACACCCAAGCCGGTGTGGAACCCGGACATTGACAGCCCCATCAACTACTACGACGACTGGTCCACGGTGCCCACGCGCGATCCGTATGAGAACGCGTTCAAGGTACAGTGGGAGCTGTACCTCAAACACGTCGCGCGTGATGAGCCGTTCCCGTGGGACCTGCGGGAAGGCGCCAAGGGGGTTCAGCTGGCAGAGCTTGGCTTGAAGAGCTCTGAAGCAGCGCGCGGATTCGAGGTGCCCGAGCTTCCATAACCGGTATACGGTGTAGCGGAGGAGTCGCCGTCGGGCGGCTCCTCTGTCCGATCTGGGCTTCGCATGCTATAGTGCGAGCAACCCGCACAGCCCTACCACAGGAGAACGACCCATGGAACCTATCACGCTTCGTCCCGCCTCCGATTGCCTCTGGGATGAGATCTCACTGGGTGAGATCATGCTTCGCCTTGACCCTGGTGAGGGGAGAATCAAGTGTGCCCGTACCTTCAGAGTCTGGGAGGGCGGCGGCGAGTACAACGTGGCGCGCGGGCTGCGGCGCTGTTTTGGCCTGCGCACCGCAGTGGTCAGCGCGATCCCGCGCAACGACGTCGGTCTCCTGCTGGAGGACCTGATGCTCCAGGGAGGCGTGGACCTCCGGCACGTACGGTGGGTGCCGTATGACGGCATTGGACGGGAGAACCGTGTTGGCCTCAACTTCACGGAGCGCGGGCACGGCGTGCGAGGCGCTCTGGGTGTCTCTGATCGTGCCCATTCGGCCGCGAGTGCGCTTGCCGCTGGAGACATCGACTGGGAGAAGATCTTTGGTGAGGAAGGGGCGCGCTGGTTCCACTGTGGCGGCATCTACGCCGCGCTCAGCGAGACCACGCCGGGAGTCATCATCGAAGCGATGACGGCGGCAAAGAAGCACGGAACTATCATCAGCTATGACCTCAACTACCGCTCTTCGTTGTGGAAGAGCTTTGGCGGGCAGAAGCGCGCCCGGGAAGTGAATAGAGAGATTGCCCAATACGTTGACGTGATGCTGGGCAATGAGGAGGACTTCACCGCCGCGCTGGGCTTTGAGGTTGAGGGGTTGGATGAGACCATCACCGGGCTGGACCCGTGGAAGTTCAAGGCGATGATGAAGCGTGTTGGTGCCGAGTTCCCCAAATTCAAGGCGGTGGCCACCACGCTTCGTGACGTACATAGCGCAACGTCAAACGACTGGGGAGCGGTGCTCTATTACGGCGACGAGTTCTATGAGGCTACCAACCGTGAGAAGCTGGAAATCCTAGATCGCGTTGGTGGAGGAGACAGCTTTGCAAGCGGGTTGATCTACGGGTTCCTTGCGGAGAAGGACCCGGCAGAATGCGTTGAGTATGGTGCAGCCCACGGGGCGCTGGCGATGACCACCCCGGGAGACACCTCCATGGCCTCGCGTGCGGAGGTAGAGAAACTGGTTGGCGGCGGCAGCGCCCGAGTGGAGCGGTAGATATGAGTCTCAGTGCAGAAGCCATTCAGTCGACAATTGGTGAGATTGGCGTGGTGCCGGTCATCACGCTGACGGACCCGATTCAGGCAGCTCCGTTAGGGGAGGCCCTGGTTGCCGGTGACGTTCCCGTAGCGGAGGTGACGTTCCGTTCAGATGCGGCTGCGAAGGGAATCGAGCTGATGCGCGCGGAGATCCCGGATCTGCTCGTTGGTGCCGGGACCGTGCTGACGGTAGATCAGGCTGATGCGGCACTCGCGGCCGGGGCGCAGTTTGTGGTCACGCCGGGGTTCAACCCTCGTGTGGTGGACCACTGCCTGCAGAAGGGGGCTCCCATCTTCCCGGGGGTCAATGCCACCGCCCAGATAGAGGCGGCGCTGGAGCGGGGACTCACGGTGGTGAAGTTCTTCCCAGCGGAGGCCTCAGGCGGTGTGCAGATGCTCAAGGCGTTGTCCGCGCCCTACCGCGGAGTGAAGTTCATGCCCACCGGCGGCGTGAGCCTTGCAAACCTCCTCGAGTACTTGGCGCTGCCGTCGGTTGTGGCGTGCGGCGGGAGCTGGCTCGCGCCCAAGGCCGCGCTTGCAGCCGGAGACTACGCGGCGATTACGGAAATTGCGCGGGCCACCGTCCGTCGCATCGTGGGGCTCACCGTCACCGACCGCGTGCTTGAGATCGCACCGGGGAGTCCCGCCCGCGCGGCCGCCTACCTCACGCGTAAGGGGATTGCCGGCGGCGAAGTCGGAGTGCTGAGCGGCGAGTTCCGTGTACGCCTTACCGACGCGTTGTGATGCGGCCGGCACATGGGCGTAGCGAGTATCTTTGAGAGCGAAGCCGCTTACCAGGCGCACCTCACTCGTGAGGCCGTATTGCCTGACGGTATCCGTGCGGCGACCGTGCGTCTGGCATTTACTCCCAACGAGCGTCCCACGCTGGAGCCGTACCGGATGGATCTGGCGCTTCTGCTCCTGGATGAGCCCACAGACGCGTTTGCCGGCGTTCACACCCGCAGCGCCTTTCCCGGTGCACCCGTGTTGCTTGCGCGTGAGTTGCTCACCCGACGAACCGCACGCGGAGCGCTGATCAACAACAAGATATCCAATGTCTGCTCACCTACCGGCCTTTCGGACGCTCGCCGGCTGACTCAGGAGTTGGCCCGCGCTGCCGGTATCCCGGCGGAGGGATTGTATAGCGTCTCCACCGGGATCATTGGGTGGTCGCTCCCGGTTCGTGAAATGGTTGCCCGGCTGGATGATCTGGTAGCCGGTCTGCACAACGGGAGCGCGGTGGATGTGGCGCGCGCAATCATGACAACCGACGGCTTTCCCAAGGTCCGCCGGGAGATTGTGGGTGAGGGCTCACTCGTCGGGATTGCGAAGGGCGCAGGCATGATTGAGCCGAATATGGCAACCATGTTGGTGTTTCTTCTGACGGATCTGACAATGGACCGATCTGTGCTGCGAGCCGTGTTGCCCCGAGTAGTGGAGCGCACATTCAACTGCATCTCCGTTGACAGCGATCAGAGCACCAGCGACATGGCGGTGCTCTTTGCCACCGGCCGCAGGCCGGCCGTGCCGGAGAGCGAGTTTGAACGAGCGCTGGAGGCGGTCTGCTCCGGCCTGGCGGAAGACATCGTGAGAAATGGGGAGGGGACCGCGCACGTGCTGCGCGTCACTGTCCGCGGCCTGCCTGCCGGGCACGCGCGGGCCGCGGCGAAGGCGGTAGTCAACAGCCCCCTTGTCAAAACCGCGATGTTTGGTAACGATCCCAACGTTGGGCGAATCATTGGTGCCCTGGGTGACTATCTGGGAAACGCGGGCGTGGCGGTTGATCCGGCATGCGTTCGGGTTGACCTAGGCCCGGAAACGGTGTTCGACGGTGGCGTGTTTCACATTGATCGGGAGAAAGAGGTGCGGCTCTCAGAGTACCTCAAACACTGCGCGCGGAACCCGCGGTTGCGCGGTTACCCCCAGCATCAACGCTGCGTTGCTATGGTCATCTCCTGCGGGTGCGGATCAGATGCGGCGACGGTGTTGGGATCTGACCTCTCAGATCAGTATGTTCACGAGAACGCAGATTATAGAAGCTGAGGATATGCATGTCTGATCAGACCGCCCCCCAGACGGGCGACCTTGAGATTGAGGTAGAGCGAAGTCACGAATTGCTGGACGCCGCTCGCGCGGAGATTGGCCGAGCGGTGGTTGGTCAGCGCGCAATGATTGACGGTATGCTGATGGGGACTCTGGCCGGCGGGCATGTCTTGCTGGAGGGGGTTCCCGGTTTGGCAAAAACGCTTGCCATCACCTCCCTTGCGCAGGTCTTTGACGCGGAGTTCAAGCGCATCCAGTTCACGCCGGATCTCCTGCCGGCGGACCTGGTGGGAACCATGGTGTTTCGTCCCCAGACCGGTGAGTTCGTGCCGCGTCAGGGGCCCATATTCGCCAATGTCATCTTGGCGGATGAGGTGAATCGTGCTCCGGCAAAGGTGCAGTCAGCCATGCTGGAGGCGATGCAGGAGCGACAGGTTACCATTGGAGAGACCACGTTCCACTTGCCGGATCCGTTCTTTGTCATGGCCACGCAGAACCCCATTGAGCATGAGGGCACCTATCCACTGCCGGAGGCGCAGCTGGACCGGTTCATTCTCAAGCTCAAGATCGACTATCCATCACCGGAAGAGGAGCTGCAGATTCTGCGCCGTGTTGGGGTGGAGCGGCCGTTGAAGCTTTCTACCGTGATGTTCAAGTCGGACATCCGGCGTCTGCGCGAAGTCGCCGGCCGGATCAAGATTAATGAACGCATTGAGCGCTACATTGTCTCACTGGTCTCCGCGTCCCGGAGAGGTGCGGCCGAGCGGGCGTTCCACCGGTACATCGAGTACGGCGCATCCCCTCGGGCATCGATCTTTCTCTTCCGCTGCGCCAAGATCAACGCCCTCTTTGAACGCAGATCCTATGTCACGCCTGAAGACGTGAAGCACGTCGCGCCGGCGGTGTTGCAACACAGGATTATCCCCTCCTATGAGGCGGAGTCGGAGGAGCTCACCTCCGCGGATCTGGTTTCGCTGCTGTTGGGGGCGGTCCCGGTTCCATGATCGATCGCGCCAGGCTGCTCGCGCGGGTACGTCGACTCCAGCTCCGTTCCACCCGCGTAGTGGAGAACCTTCTTGCCGGCAACTACCGGTCCGTCTTTCGCGGACCCGGGATGGAGTTCGACGAGGTGCGGCCGTATGTGGAAGGTGACGACGCCCGCCTCATTGATTGGAATGTTAGTTCCCGGCTCAACGGAGTATTCACCAAGACATTCCGCGAGGAGCGTGAGCTCACCCTGGTGATGCTGGTGGACATGTCTGCGTCCATAGACTACGGCTCATCGGCCCAGCCACGGCGGGAGGTGATCGCGGAGCTGTTTGCGCTGCTGGCGCTGGCGGCGGTTCGCAACAACGACAGGGTTGGCGCCGCATTTTTCACCGACAGGGTAGAGAAGTGGGTGCCACCGCAGAAGGGTAAGCGGCAGGTTCTCCGGTTGATGAGCGACATGTTGACGTTGAGACCCGTCGGCACGGGCAGCGACCTGTCACGGGCTATCGCGGCGGTTGGAGAGTCACTCAAGCGTCGCGGAATTGTGGTGCTGTTGAGCGACTTCAAGACCACCGGCTACTTCCAGGACCTCACGCTGATAGCCAGACGGCATGACGTGATTGCGGTTCGCGTCACTGATCCGGTGGACGTGGAGTACCCCAGCTCCGGCCTCGCGCGGTTGATGGACCCGGAGTCACACCGGTCCATGCTCGCGGTTGGGCAATCTCGCCGCTTCCGCGAAGCCTACGCCCACTTCTGGGAGCAGCAGCGGCGGCAGTGGCTACACGAGTGTCGGCGTCGTCGTGTTTCCACGTTGGAAGTGCGTACCGATCAGGATCCGACCGCGCGGCTCATCCGGTTCTTCAGTCAGAGGGTCCGACGGTGAAGCGGCCGGCGATTGTCTGGGCGCTGGCACTCGTAATCGCGGCGGTGACGGGCGCCCAGGATGAGTATGTGGTGGCGCAATCGACGCGACTGCCCGCTCAGTCGTACGTGGGCGATCAGGTTGAGCTCCGTTTGCTCATCCGGACGCAAGCCACGTTAACCACCCCCGCTCATCCGCCGGCGGTGGAGTGGGGGACCGTAGATTCGGTCCGTGTGGCACCGCTTTCCGGGGACTACGAAGTGCGCATTCTTCTGACGCCGTTTGAGCCGGGGGCGCTCACGGTTGCACCACTAGATCTAGGCGGGATTGAGCTCACGGGCGTAACCGTCCATATTGGGTCCGTTCTTGACAACGAGTCACGGCCGGCGGGGGTGCGAGGACAGCTGCTCCTGCCGGGCACGCGGGGCGCGGTGATCGGTGTGACGCTCGCCCTGGTGATTGGCGGCGTCGGTGCGCTGGTGGTGTTCCGTCGTCGCACCCGGCTTCACGGATGGTTTGTCGCGTGGCGGGCCCGCCGCCGGCCGCGCAGACGCTTTGACCGCGCCGCCGGCGCGCTTCACAATGCTGCCGGCCGCCTTACGTCCGACGAGTTCTACTCCCGGCTGGTTCAGGAAGCGCGGGGCTATATGAGCCGGCGCTTTGGCGTTACAGCCGAGTGTCTTACCACCAGCGAGCTGACTCGGCAACTCCCCGAGTTGATGGCCGGGTTGGGAGCCGGTGCGGCGGGCTCGCAACCGGTACTGTGTGCGCTGCGGGTTGCCGACCGCGTTCGGTTTGCCGGTGAGGAGGTCGCTGTTGACGAACGAATCGCGCACCTTGAACGGGTAGCCGGGTGGGTGGCGGCGGTAGAGACTGAGCACCGGCGCCGCAGGAGGCTGCAGAAACACGGGGAGGCACCCAGTGTGGATGTTTAGTGCGCCGGGGTTCTTGCTGCTTCTGCCGGCGGTTCCCGTGGGAATCTACTTCAGACATATCTGGAACGGCCGAGGAGGCGTGATACGCTTCCCGTACTCGCTCTGGGGCGGCCGTGGTTTCGCCGCGCCGGTGGGGCTGCGTGTCATGCTCTACGCCGTCGCCACGGTGGGGTTCTGGGCGGGCGTCGTCCTGCTGATCATTGCGCTGGCGGGTCCCGAACGCGCACAACGGGAGCGCCTCTTTCTGAGTCGGGGTGTAGATATCGTAGTGGTGGTAGACCAGTCGCCCACCATGGCGGCCAGGGACTTCCAGCCGGACAATCGCTTTGAGACGGCGAAGGCGGTGATCAGAGGCTTTGTGGACGGCAGGGAGAATGACCCCATTGGTGTAGTGGGTTTTGGCGCGGAGGCTGCGCTATGGGTTCCGCCCACGCTTGACTACGGGCAGGTTGTTGCGGCGCTTGACCGGATGCGCGTGATGGACTTGGGGGACGGCACCGCAATTGGCATGGGCATTGCCGTGGCGGCGCTACACCTAAGCCACTCATCCGCCGAAGACCGGGTGATTGTCCTGCTGACCGACGGCATCAACAACGCCGGAGAGATACAGCCGGAGACGGCTGCCCGTGCCGCAGCAGAGCTGGGGATCCGGATCTACGCGGTGGGGATTGGCTCGCGAAGCGAAGTCGAGATCTCCTTTGAGGATCCACGTGACGGCCGGGTCTATCGCGGGACGGTCTCCGACAGCTTTGATGAGGAGTTGCTCCGGCGACTGGCGGCACTCACCGATGGCGCGTACTTCTATGCGGGATCTGCCGGAACCTTACGAGACGTCTTTGCGTCAATTGACTCAATAGAACGCACGGAGAAGCGGGTTCTTGTCCGGATCCGGCGGGAACCGGCCCATCTGGCGCTTCTTCTGGTTGGTATCTGTCTCATCGTTATGGACTTTGTCACGCGCAAGTTCCTGATTCGGGAGGTGCTGTGAGCATTGCCCGGCCGTGGATGCTTTGGCTTCTCCTTTCAGTAGTCCCGGTTGCGTTGATCCAGGTCCGCGAATACCTCAAGGGCCGGTCTGAGCTGCTCCTCCTGTGGGGACGGTGGCGTGAGGAGACGGTGCGCAACCTATTCATGGTCAAATGGTTCTTTGCGTCGCTCACGTTTCAGATCTTTCTCATATTCAGCATACTATCGGTTGCCGGGTTCTCATGGGGACAGCGGTCGGTGGAAGAGACCCGGCGGGGCGTGGACCTGGTGGTTGCCTTTGACCTATCGCGCAGCATGCTCGCGACGGACGTGGAGCCCAGCCGCCTGGAACGAGCCGTCTCC
>CAYTGY010000067.1:7935-13027 GCA_964437265.1 uncultured Spirochaetaceae bacterium
GTGGCTTCCTTACGCATGGGGATAGTCGGATTCAAGGGCACCGCCGTTACGCTGCTGCCGCTTACCGAAGACCTGGTGGCGGTTGAGTCGCTTCTTGAGGGGTTATCGCCGTCGCTCATCTCCGCGCCGGGGACCAATGTAGAGCGTGGTCTCTTGTCCGCGATGGACGCGTACCCAGCTGGGACGTATGCGCATCGGCTGATTCTGCTCATCTCCGACGGCGAATCGCTCAGCGGGGATCCTCTTGTTGTGATTGATCGAGCGACTGAGGAGGGGTTTACCGTATTCTCGCTCATGGCAGGAACCCCGGCGGGTTCCGCCATTCCGCTTCCCTCCGGGGACGTGGTGCGTGACGCGAGCGGCAACGCCGTGGTCACCCGGGCTGACGGTAGAGTCTTGCAAACACTCGCAGAACAGACCGGCGGCGAGTTTCTCATTCTGGATCAGACCGAGCCCGGGGCGATTGTACGAGCGGTAGAGCGGTTTGCGCAGGAGCGAACCATGCAGGCTCGGCGGTTGGTGGATATTGAGCGGTACCGCGCGTTCTTGGGGGTCGCCTTGCTGGCGCTCACGATCTCCGTGGCAATTAGGGTAGTGAAGTGGCGGTCAATGTTTTGAGGATACGAGTGCTACGTTTACTGATTGGTCTTTCCGCCGCGATTCTTGTTTGCGGGTGCGACCTTCGCAGCCCCGCGGTCCGGGTAGCCGCGGGAAACTACGCGTACGAGCGCGGCAACTACCAACAGGCGCTGGTACACTACCTGGTGGGCGCCGAATCGTCCGACCAGGAATCCTGGTTCAGCTACAATATTGGAAACGTGTATCACGCGCTGGGTGAGAGCGAAGCCGCACTGGAGATGTGGGCACTCGCTGCCCGCTCGCCGGACCAGAGTATCCAGTTTGGGACCAGCTTCAACCGTGGTGTGCTGTTGTATGAGATGGGGCGCTATCAGGACGCGTATGAGGCGTTCCGTCATGCCCTCACGGTGAACAGCGCCAGCACGGATGCAAAGATCAACCTGGAGCTGTCGCTCCAGAAGGTCCAGGCCGAGGATTCCGCAACATCCTCTGAGTCCGCTCAGCGCGGTGGAGAGCCGGAGGACGGAGTGAATCAAGAGACCATGCGGATCATTGAATACGTGCGCCGCAAGGAGGAGCAGCAGTGGACGGCCAACCGGCAACCTACGCCAACACCTCACAACCGCGATTGGTAGCGTACGTTCGGCGAACCCTGGCGTGCTGGCTTCTCTGTCTAGGCTCAGTCCCCACCGGAGCACAGATCATTGCGGACCTGGAGCTCTCTGATACGCTTGTTGCCGCCGGGCAGCAGGTGACGGTTCGGATTATCGTGGACCACGAGTCGGTAGATGATGTTGAGTTGCCGGAGGTGGAGTGGGGACCGCATCTGTCCGTGGTCGCGGGTCCCTCGGCTACCACCGTGAGGCTCGCCACCGCTCCTGACGCACGAATAGCAATTGAGTACCGGCTGTTGGCACGCGTGCCCGGCCGGGTAGTGGTTGAACCAATTAGTCTCAGTATTGCCGGGCAGGTGTTTGAGACGCCGCCACGATTACTAGAGATCAGCGAGGCGCGTGATCTATCTCGCGTGCCGTTTGGCGTGCAGTGGCACGTCCCGGTTCAGACCATGGTGGTGGGCCAGGTGGTCCCGGTGACGCTGGAGCTCTTCAATGCCAGAGAGTATGCATTCCCTGAGGCGGTGACCGTGGCGGCCCCAGCGTCAGCGATCTTTGAGGAGGTGCAGGGGATTGGGGAGATCTCCCGGCGCACGGTAGACGGGACGGAGCTTCTCCGCATTCCCATTGCCGGGTTCATGCTGACCGCCGGAGAAGCCGGCACGCTCAGTATCCCGTCCGCGGTGGTGAATGCGCAGGGGTTCGAGCTGCGAAGCGGGCAGGTGAATGTCCCGGTGACGGCACTTCCGGCCCAAGCAGACGCAACCGGCGCGGTGGGTGACTTCGACGTATCCGCCGTGATCAGCCGGTCGTCGCTGCTCGTCGGAGCGAGCGCGGAGCTGGTCGTCACTGTTCGCGGCACCGGAAACCTGCACTACCTGGAGTTCCCCAACCCTATTGCGCCCGCGTTCCAGCTTGACCTCGCCGGCCGCGCTGCTGATCTCACGCCGTCCGCGGAGGGATACCGCGGGGAGGCGTGGTTTCGGTACACGCTGACCGCCGTCCCTGGAGCGGCTGAGCCCCGGCAGCCCTCCGGTCCACGCGTGGCGCCGGTACGATTCTCCGAGTTTGCATGGTTTGATCCGGAGTCCGGGCTGGTCCGGGGCGTCACCCCCGCACCGATTGAAGTGACCGTAGAAGCGGCCACGGCCCCTGCGCGGGCAGAAGAATCAACCACGGCGGTCGCGCTACTGCATCTTGCTGAGATCCGGGCCGCACAACCGCCCCATCGGTACAAAGACCCCACAGCGTACGGTTGGTTTGCTCCCGGAGTCCTAATCCTGGTGGGGGCGGTGATCTTCCGCAGGAACGGGGCCCGAGCCTTCCTGTCCGCACTGGTGTTCGTGGCGGTTGCAGTTGGTGCCGCTCGATTGGAGGAGGTCTCGGACCGTGCCATGGAGGCTGCGGCGGCAGGGGAGCTGGACGTTGCAGCCATGCACTACCGGCGAATGCTCAACGAGGATCCGCACGCTCCTGGTGTCCTGCACAACCTGGGTGTCATTGCTACGCGGCAGGAGGACCCCGCGGTGGCCGTATTTGCACTGCGCGAGGCCATTCGCTACAATCCCACGCTTGGCGTGTCTCGTGCAGCGCTTGAGGAGGTGGAGCGGCTCTTCGGGCTCTCGCAGCAGGCTCCGCCTCCGCATCGGTTGCTGCCTGATCTCTTCTTCTTTGGGATTGTTGGTGCGGTCAACCTGATTGGCGTGGTGCTGGCCTTCGCGCGCCGGCCGAGCGGGAGCCGCGCCATTGTGCTCATTCTCTTAGCGGTGCTAGGTGCCGCCTCGCTTGCCGGGCTTCTGGTGACCGACGCGCGGGCGTCCGGTGGTCTGGCAATTGTGGCGCATGACCTTGAGCTGCGACGTATCCCGGAGCCGGATGCGCAGGGGTGGCTCCCACTCCCGCAGGGGAGCGCGCTTGAGATTGTCACCAAACAGGGCTCGAGTGTCCTCCTCCGCTCTGCGTCCGGTCTGGAGGGCTGGGCAGCTCGGAGCTCGCTGCTGGTACAGGGTGAAGACCCCGCATGGCGCGCGGCTCCACACGCCGGCACGTTGTAACGTCCATCTACGAACGAGGTTTCTGACAGTGGTGGACTTTGGCGACATTCTACAGGCGTGGGAACAAAGCCCCGCCGGTCAGCAACAAGTACCCGTGATTCGAGGTGAACCTGACCCAGCGCCGGATGGGCCACCGGTAACCTCGCCGCGCCGGCTCCCAATTGACGCAACGTTGGACCTCCACGGTTACCGTCTGGAAGACGCGCTGGCGGGTGTTGGGCGGTTTGTCGCTGATGGCCTGGCCGCTGGTCACCGGAAGCTCCTAGTGGTGCATGGAAAAGGAGAGAGCAGCGGGGCCGTGCTTAGGACTGAGGTGCGTCGATATCTTGAACAGCACACCAGTGTAGGCCCAATGGGCTATGCAGACGGCCCAAACGGCGGACGGGGAGCGCTTTGGTTTGTGTTACGTGAGAAGTAACCGTGTGAGGAGCTACCGCTCCCGGTAGACGATCCGTCCCCGGGTGAGGTCGTACGGAGACAGCGCGACCTTCACTCGGTCTCCCGGGACGATGCGGATATAGTGTTTGCGCATCTTGCCGGAAAGATGGGTGAGGATCACATGCCCGTTCTTGAGCTCTACGCGGAACATCGTGTTCGGTAGAGACTCAGTGACCACGCCTTCTACTTCAATAGCTTCCTCTTTTGCCACAGCTCCTCCTGGAAGGCAATAGTACGGGTGGGGGTACGCCTTGTCAATTGCGGGCCAGTTGACTTTTTCGTCCGGTTGCGACAGATTATCACACCCTCACGATCTGGAGGTATCATGGATAAAGCGTTTGTCGAGCAAATGAAACAGAAGCTGCTCGACATGAAGACGGAGATTCTCGGGATGTTGCTGGCGGACGACGAGGAGTTCCGCGAGATTGTGGAAAACGACGACTCGAAGGACCTGGTTGACATTGCCAGTACGGATATTGACAAGCACACCCTGGAAGCGCTTGGAAGCCAGGAGATGAAGCGGCTTCGGCTTATCGAGTCCGCCCTTGCGCGCATTGAGAACGGGAAGTACGGGATCTGCCTGAAGAGCGGCAAGCCAATTCCAAAAGAGCGCTTGGAGGCGATTCCCTACGCGTTGTATCGTATTGAATATCAGAATGAGTACGAGCGTCGTAACCGCTGACGCCGTGCGTCGGAGCGAACGACTGTAATACTTGTCGCCCAACCGTCCGATACTCAAACCGAGGGATCGGAATGGTTGGGGCAGTTAGTCACAATCCAACAGTCAACCTGGCGAACATTCTCCGCGCGCAGTACTCCGCGGGGAAGGTAGCGCTTCCCGTAGACGGCGCGCTCTACGCGAGATTCCGCCACATACAGGGCGTGCCCTCGTCAGGCGCGGGCAACGGCTACTCGATCTCCAAGCTGCAGGTGATCGACCTTCTGGTGGATCGGCTGGTCCAATTGCGGGGGCGCGACGTTGAGACGCCGCGGCCGGAAAACGATGCGGATGCTATTGACGTCATAACCAAGCTGGCGGGCCAGATTCACTCCGAGTTCACATCCGCCAACAGCGTAACCCGCTTCTTCGCCGCCGGAGTTGCGGAGTCCGGCCTGGTCTTTGACCTTGTAGCATGAAGCCCGCCCCCTGAGCCGGCTCGTCTCCCACTCAGCACTCAAATCTGTGGATTCGGCTCAAATGCGTTGTTGGCCATCTCTCGCTCTATGGTGGAGAATGGACCGTGTCCCGGAAAGAGCCGGGTGTCCGGTGGGAGCGTGTAGAGGCGCTCCTCAATGCTCTTCTGGAGCTTCTTGGCGTCCGCATTCACCACATCCGTCCTGCCAATTGTTTTGAACAGCAGCGTATCTCCGGTGAAGACGGCTTTCCGCTCCTCGCTGTAGAAGCAG
>CAYTGY010000068.1:0-12981 GCA_964437265.1 uncultured Spirochaetaceae bacterium
AGGGACAAAGATCATCCCGGAGAGGAAGACGCATGACGCAGAACGCACGAACGTGGTACTCCGAGCTGACGCGGCGAGTGCTGGCCGCGGCCGCCGAGGCCCGAGTGGTGGTACTTGGCGACTTCACGGTTGACGCCTATTTCCTGGCTGACCCTGACCCTGAGGTCGAGCTGGTATCAGTGGAGACCGGAGAGCCGGTCCAGATTATGAGCGGGAGCCGGTTTCAGCCGGGCGGTGCCGGAAATGTTGCCGCCAACGTGGCATCGCTCGGAGTGGGAAACGTTGCCGCCATCGGTGTCGTCGGCAACGACTACTTCGCGGCTATACTGCGGGCCATGCTTGGTGAGCGAGGTATCGATGCTTCTGGAATTGTGACCGCAGCGGAGCTGGCAACGGCCGTGTACGCCAAGATGATCGACGGCGGTCGCGAGCAACACCGGTTCGATATTGGCTCGGTGCAGCGTCCCGACGAGGCGACAATCGCAGCGATTGCAGCGGCGCTGCGCACGCACATGGACCAAGCCGATGTGGTGATCGTCAACCAGCAACTCGGCGATGGCTACCTGGCCTCACAGCCGGCACGGGAACGAGTTCTGGCCGTGCTTCAGGAATCGGCGCCCCGGACGCCGGTCCTGGTGGACAGCCGGGACTTCGCGGATCAATTCCCGGGATGCGTGCGCAAGCTCAATCAGAGCGAGGCGTACAGGCGAGCCCGCTCAATGGTTGCGAACGCCGGTTCGTCGTGGGAGTGGAATCCTGCGCACGCCGGTTCGCTGGCACAGGCGCTGGCCGCATATTGGACGACGCCGGTCATTGTTACCCGCGGCGAGCATGGTGCGGTTGTCGCATCGCCGGAGGGTAGCGGAGACCAGAGCCACGTGCTTGGGATCGAGGGACTGAGGATTGATGGTCCCACGGACACCGTTGGAGCCGGCGACAGTTTTGTGGCCGGGGTGGCGGTCTCCGTCGCTGCCGGCATCTCATGGCCTGACGCCGCCCGCTTCGCCACCGTGGTCGCCGGCGTGACCGTCCGTAAGCTCTTTATGACCGGCACCGCCTCACCGGAGGAGGTGCGTGACGCTGCGGCGAACGTGGAGCTCAACTACGCTCCGGAGCGACTGTACCCGGACGCCGCCTCCGCCGGAAGCCGCGGCGCGCCCGTGGAGATCATCACTCCGGTCACGCGCCGGCAGTTCCGTGTTGCGGTGTTCGACCACGACGGCACCATCTCCACGCTTCGGGAAGGATGGGAGGCGGTGATGCGACGTCACATGTTGACGGCGATTGTTGGAGAGCCGGCGCGGTGTGAGCCCGCGCGACAACGCGAGGTGATGGCGGAGATCGATGCGTACATCGAACGGACCACCGGTGTTCAGACGATCATCCAGATGCACGGCCTGGTGGAAATGGTGCGACGTCACGGGTATCTGGGACCGGAGGAGCTCCAATCGCCTGCGGAGTACAAAGCTGCGTACACCGCGGAGCTGCGCCGCGGCGTGCGCGAACGTCTTGGTGCAATGGAGGCGGGAACCCGTACGGTGGAGGATTTCACCGTTCGCGGCGCCGTTGAGTTCCTCTCCATTCTGCGGGATCGCGGGATGACGTTGTATTTGGCCAGCGGCACGGACCAAGATGACACGCGTGCGGAGGCCCACGCCCTTGGCTATGGAGATCTGTTTCAGGAGATCCGGGGATCCGTAGACGATGCGCAGAACGACCCAAAGCGAGTGGTCCTGGAGCGGATCTTCTCCGACCTGTCCGGACCCGACTCCGACGCCGTAGTCGTCTTTGGCGACGGGCCGGTTGAGATGCGAGAAGGCAGGCTTCACGGCGCAACCACCGTGGGTGTGCTGAGCGACGAGGTGCGCAGGTACGGATGGAATCACGCAAAGAGGCGCCGCCAGGTCTCCGGCGGTGCCCAGCTTCTCATACCCGACTTCACGGATCCGGAGGCTATTCTGGGTCACCTTTTTCCGGAGGGCTCATGAACGCCAATTCCACCGACCACGGTCGTTTTGACCGCAGCAGGCTCCGTTTTTTGCCGTTAGCTGAGCGCGCGAACAAGGTGATGATCGAGCGAGATCACATCTCGCCAGAGACACCCGCACCAACGGTGCCCGCGGAGGCTGACGAGACGTTGAACCGTCTGGCTGCGGACCTTGTAGCTGCCCGGCAGAGGGGTGCGTCGCGGATGCTGAGCTTTGGCGCGCATACTATCAAGAATGGGCTGGGGCCGGTGCTGCAGTGGCTGATCGCCAAAGGGTGGATCACGCACCTTGCAACCAACGGTGCGGGTATCATTCACGACTGGGAGTTCGCGTTTCAGGGGGCAAGCAGCGAGGATGTGCGTGCCAACGTGGCACGCGGGCAGTTCGGCATGTGGGAGGAGACCGGCCGCTACATCAATCTGGCGATCGCGGTGGGCGCATATCGCGGGTTGGGATATGGCGAGTCTGTTGGGGCAATGGTTGAAGAGGAGGCGCTGGAGATCCCGGGCTCGGACGCACTTCGCGCTGAGGTGGAGCGCTGCCTGCCTGAAGACTCCTCTCAGGCCGCCGCGGCGGCGGATCTTCTTGCGGTCATCTCCAATCACGTTCTCCCGGCGGGAACCATGCGTATCCCGCACCCGTACAAGCGCTTTGGGCTTCAAGCTGCCGCCTACCGGCTTGGTATTCCATTCACCAGTCACCCCATGTTCGGTCATGACATCATCTACACGCATCCGGTCAACTGCGGAGCGGCTATTGGACGCGCCGCTGAACGGGATTTTCTGAGCTTTGCCCAGAGCGTGGGCGGGTTGAGCGGCGGCGTGTATCTGTCTGTTGGATCAGCGGTGATGTCGCCCATGATCTTCGAGAAGTCACTGTCGATGGCTCAAAACCTTGCGCTGCAGACCGGCAGCGCCATCTCCGGACACGCGATCTACGTAGTGGATCTTGCCGAGGCCCCATGGGACTGGGAGAACGATGGCGAGCCCCCCAGCGATCACCCTGCGTACTACCTTCGCTTTCTCAAGACCTTTCATCGGATGGGCGGACGCACGGCGTACCTTTCGTTGGACAACCGGGCGTTTCTGCTGCGCCTTGTCGACCTACTCAGGAGGCATGAGGTATGAATCCCTGGCAACGGTTTTTTCAGGATGAAGCGCCCCGGTATCTGGAGAACGGCTTCACCAACAACACCGCGTTCGAGGTGCAGTTCGTGATGACCGAGCTCGGCCTGGAGCCGGGAGATCGAGTGCTGGATCTTGGGTGTGGTGCCGGCCGGCACACGGTGCCGTTGGCCGCGCTCGGTCTGAGCGTGATAGGCGTGGACCTCTCGCCGGACATGCTAAAGGTTGCGGCCCGTAGCGGTGAGGCGCTCGCCACCGGCTCGCTCGAGCTCTATCAGGGAGACGCATCAGCGGCTCCTGAGAGCTGGCGTCACATCTGGTCCTTGGAGCAGGCCGATGCAGGCACGGAGGCGCCCAACCGTCACGGCGTCACCGGCCCCTTTGACGCGTGCATCTGCCTCTGCGAGGGTGCGTTCTCGCTCTTCACCCCGCATCACGACCCTGAGGCATACCACCGCGCCATCCTCTCCAACGTCGCGCAGTTGGTGACGCCGGGTGGACGGTTCCTCCTGACCGCGCTTTCGGCTCTCCGCCATATTCGCCTCTACGGGGATCAGGACGTGGCAAGCGGCGTCTTTGACCCGTACTGGACCACAGAGACCACCACGCACACTATGGCCGACGGGTCCCGGGTCACCGTCTGCGAGAAAGGTTTCATGCCGCGAGAGCTCGCCCGGCTGCTCGAGGACGCCGGGTTCCACGTGGATCATCTCTGGGGCGGTACCGCCGGCTCTTGGAACAAGGAACCGGTCACGCTGGACGAGTTCGAGTTGATGGCGCTCTGCACCCGCCGTTAACGCCGGTTAGTCGGTCTCAGGCGGCTTGCGTTGGTCTTTGACCGCACCGCGTTGCTTTTTCTCCGCCAGACGTTGCTCGCGCGCTTGGCGGGTAGGGGCCGTCCGCTTGCGGCGCCGAGGCGGCTTCAGCGCCGCGTAGACTAGATCGGTCGCACGGCGAAGCGCGACCTCCCGGTTCTGCGACTGACTGCGGGTTTCTGAGGAGTTGATCACCACCTCGTCGTCCACATTGATCCGTGATCCAAGCCGTTCGCGGAGCCGCTCGGCTTCTTCCTTTGAGAGGTCGAGTGCTGAGATGGGGACATGAAGCGTTACCTGTGTGTTCACCTTGTTGACGTTCTGACCGCCCGGGCCCCCGGAACGGGAGAAGGTCTCTCGCGCTGAGTCACTGATCTGCTGCTCGAGTTCCTTGCGGGACGGCATTGGGCATCACGCCGTTGTGTCCACCAAGCGTCCGAGTGCGGGATCTGTGATCTGTTGAGCCGCGCCCCCCGCGCTCTGGATCAAGCCCACCACTGCCTGGCCCTGCGTCTGCGCGACGTCCAAGGTCTTGGCGAGCATGGAAGTCTGGACCTGTTGCATCAGGTTTGCTTGGTGGTATGCGGTGATGGCGCCTGCTACTCCGTCCATGTCTCAAAAATACCCCGGAGCGGCGGATGGATCAATGGTACTCGCTACGCCTCCCGGTGGACGGTCTCCGGGCTGAACGCGGGGATGCAGACAGACCAGTAGACCGCCGGCTCATCGAACGTGTTTGTGTACTGCACGCGGGCACCGGCTCGCACCAGCAGCGACTCTCCCGCCGCTATCTCCACCGTCTCGCCGTCAACGAGGACCCGCTTCCTTCCAGAAACCATGAGCGTGTACTCGTCGAACTCCGGTTGCTGCGCCGGAGCGGTCATCTGGGCGTGCGCGAACGGCTCGCGCGCTGCGGTATCGTCGAGTCGGACGTTGCAGAGGCGGTAACCTGGGCGCGGCAAGAACACCCTAACCGTGACGTATGAAGCGGATGGTTTTTGACACCAACGTGGTCGTGTCTGCGCTGCTTTTCTCTCGCGGCACGCTCGGCCGCTTGCGGGGCGTGTGGGCGGCCCGGCAAGTTGTGCCGGTGGCAAACCGGGACACGGTGCTCGAGCTGACACGAGTGCTCGAGTATCCCAAGTTTCATCTTGACCGGCGTGACCAGCACGAGTTGCTCGGTGATTACCTTCCGTTCTCGGAAGACTGGCCCGAGCCGCTCCAACCCTGTGGCGTGCGTTGCCTGGATCCGGATGACCAGGTGATTCTGGATCTGGCGGTGGGCGCGGGGGTAGACGCTCTGGTGACCGGCGATCGTCACCTCCATTCGGTCGGATCAACGGTTGCCGTGACGGTCATAGACCCTGCCGAACTGCTGAAGCGCGTGGGCGAATCCTGAGGGATGCACCTGGGGTGTGCGGTAGTGCGTATCCTGGATCACGTATCGGAGCAACCGCTCGGCTTCACCGTCCACAATCCAGTACTCCGGGACTCCTACGCGTTCGTACACATGCAGCTTGGTATCCGCACCCACCGCCATACGACTAGTATGCCGGAGAGCCGACGGCCGGAAAACAGTGATCACTGCGATTCGGCGAAGAAGCGCTCAACCAACTCTGCAATGGCGCCGCCCTCTGCGGTGCGCTCGAGCACCACATCCGCGGCCGCTTTGACCTCATCGCGCGCGTTGGCCACCGCAATCCCCAATCCAGCCGCGCGGAGCATCGCGATGTCGTTGATACTGTCGCCTGCGGCGATCGACTCTCCAATTGGGACACTCAGTTTCTCACAAAGCTCCCGGAGCGCTGTACCCTTAGATACCCCGGCCGGCACCAGCTCCAGATAGTTCCACTTGGAGAACATGACCTCAAACGCCGGGGCGCTCGCGACGTCCTGCCGCGCGCCGGCGTTGCGGGGAGTGTCGCCTCCACCGGTCCCCGATGAAGAGCCCGCAAGCTCCTCAGCCAACGCGCTGAGCGCCCGCTGGTGCTCCACAAGCGCGTCATGGTCGCCGATCATGAGCAGCTTTGGAGTCCCGGAGCCGACAGCGGCGGATAGACTGGGAACTACGTCAAACGCCATCTGCGCCGACTGCTCGTACATTCGTGCCTCCGGCGTATCGCGCTCCACCAGGAAGCGCTCTCCTCGGTACGCCTGCACCGCCATTTCATGCTCCCGGGCGTACCCGGCCACCGCGTCAACCACCGCCACCGGCAACAGGTGTTCGGACATCACCGTTCCGCTCACCGCGGTGACCACTCGGGCTCCATTGAATGAGATCAGGTACTCGTCGTCACTCAGCGGGATGATTCGCTCAGCCAGACGGCGGATGCTCACATCCGCTCTACCCGAACAGAAAACAACGGGAACGCCTCTGCCGTGGAGCGCCAAGAGCGCCGCCCGGTTTGCTTCCGGGAGCGACCCATCAGGCGCCAGGACAGTGTCATCGATGTCGGTTGCAAGGAGACGGTACATGAACCGGACTGTAGCCGGAAAGCGCGGGGGTGTCACGCGGCCCTACGCACCCACGGCGCGCTCCACCTCCTCTCGTGCGATCCGCGACCACCGGGCAAACCGCTCCGGATGATGCTCACAGGTGTGCGTGTCTTTGAGAATCATCTCAAGCGTGCAGTTGTTGGCAAGGCCCAGATCGATCGTCTCCCGCAGGTAGCTACGGATCAACTCTTCGTCGAAATCGCCCACAAGGTGCATGGGCTTGGGCTTCCAACTGAAGATGTAGTCGCCACCCAACTGCTCCGCGGCAATACGGGCATCCGCCCACGGTGAGATGGAAATGCGGCGGATACCGGGAATGCTGAAGACCATCTCGAGCCGGTCGGTGAGCGGCTCGCAGCAGCCGTACCCGGTCAACGCGAACGGCTCGAGCAACCGTCGCTCATGCTGCAACGCGAACTCCTCGTGCTGCCCCGGGCCTACCTGTGCCAACTCCTGACTCTCCGCGGATGCCCACATGTCTCCCGGCTCGATGTGCTCTGGATCGTACCCGTCTATCGGGATCTCGTCGGTGTAGCCCACTCCGCCCGAGCTATGGTAGGTTCCGTCGTTATTGAGCTCCAGGAGATTCTGCTGCGAGTATTGTTGAAGGATCGATGTGTGCGCCCGGATAAAGAACTCCATCGTGTCTTTGAGCAACTCAGGCTCGTCGAACATGTCGATCATCATCTGCTCAAGCCCGCGGATGTCCGTGTACTGCTGCATCAGGTGGTAGGAGACGTGCGTCACGCCGACCGACCGGACCGGCAGGATATCCCTAATGAGGTCCTGCACGTGCTCCAACGCCGCCGCAGACGCCCGCTCGTCGTGTGTGATGGTGGGGATCCGCAGGCGGTCCAGATCCGCACGGTCATTGAGCACCGGTTCGAACGCCCATGCCCCACGCTCCGCCGAGCTTGCCGTGTGCCGTGGCTGCAGTCCCCATCCGCTCGAACGGATCGCTTTGGGCACGCGGATCTCCGCCTCGATGACCGTGTCGTCGCTGAAGTGCTCATGGTAGTGGATCCGCTGCCGCAACTCTCGCTCAACTCCGCGCGCGGTCTGGTCTTGGCATTGGAGGACCGACTCGGGCATGATCTCCGACCAGCCGCCCTCAGGGAAGATGAGGATCATGGGCCTGACCGGATGCAGGCTGTTGTGTGATTTCCAGAGGTCGCGCCGCTCTTTCTGTACCGGTAGCGCGGCAATCTCGGCAACCCGGTGCGCCAGCTCTCTGACGATGGCGTAGTCCTGGGGGGTCGGTGTTTTCTCCATCCCCAGACGATAGCAGGTGTACCGCGGTACGGCGTGCAACGGATTTCGCTGAAATCCGCCGGTGTGATAGAGTCGGTGGTCATGGAGGAGTTCTTCGCGGAAGCTGGTGACCCCGCGCTCTCAGCGTTGCCGTTTCTCCAGATGGTAGGTCACCGCGTGGTCCGCGCCGCGCATCCCGGGCTCGGCCCGCATCGCAACCCCGGCGTGGAGATCTGCCTCTGCTGTTCCGGCGTATTCCGATGGGAAGTCGAGGGAGAGGCGGTGACCATACGGCCGGGGGAGTTGTCGGTGACCTGCCCGTGGGAGTTGCACGGGGGTGTGGACAGTCTTCTTGGTCCGGGACGATTAGCTTGGATCATCATCTCCGCAGATGGGGAGCCGGGCCGGCTCTCTTTTGGCGGCGCGCACACGCGAGCCGCCGATGAGCCCCTTCCCGAACTGCTTCCTTGCGGCGACGAGCAATGGGTTTCCCATGTGCTCACCGCCAAACAAGGCTCGTACGTGGGGGCGCTGCCCGGTGCGGAATCGGTGTTTGACGCGCTGATCTCGGAGGTCCGTCAGAACCGTCCGGCACGAGTAGCGATGGTGCGCTCGCTTACCGCGTCGTTGCTCATTGGTGTGGCTCGTGCGGTCGAGGCAATCCAACGGCACGGAGAACCCCACACCCCGGAGAGTGGCCCTCCGGAGGCAATTCTGGACACCCTGCGCGTGGTGGCAGAAGATCCCGGCCGCTCGTGGACAACCGCCCAGCTCGCCGCCCACGCAGGTGTCGGCGTGACCTCGTTTACTTCCTGGTGCCGGCGCGCGACGGGTCGCTCGCCACGCTGGTTCATTCTGGAGCAACGAGTGGAGCGGGCGCGCGAGCTGCTTCACACCACCGGAATGACGGTGACTGAGATCGCGCTGGAGACGGGGTTCTCCTCTTCGCAGCATCTGTCATCTGCATTCAGACGGCTTACGGGGTCTACCCCAACCGAGCATCGTCGCGGCCGGTCGTAGATCCGCCTAGATCTCTAGTACTCGTAGATGTAGACCTGCGTCCGGTACAGGTCCGCCGCCGTCAGGGTCTGCGCGGGGGTCCACCCGGGCATGGCAAATGCCACAGAGATGAGTACGCCGCCGCGCGGGCGGTCTCGTTCGAATAGTGCCCGGAGCCTCCGCATGTGGTCCGTGGAGAGATAGGCGATATAGACGGCGGCGTCCGTTATCCGCTCCGCGAGGCAGTCTCTCCGCGGGTGTTTGACGCCGCGGCCGGCTGCCACGCGGGAGACCAGCCACGGCACCCAGGAGCGTTCGATCCCCGTCACCATCGTTGCCGGGTACGTGCGCGCGATCTGCCGGGAGAGTCCGCCCCAGCCCGAGCCCAGCTCCACAACGGCGGTAAGGTGCGGGTATGCGGCGATTGCCTGGAGGACCGCCCGGCGCGCAGCCTGCGACGTGGGCATTGGCGGCGAGCCGAGCCGTAGCGTTGAGATGATGAGCGACGCGGCTGCGGCAACGGTCACCGCCAGTGCGCCAATCATAAGAGCGAGCACCCGCGGATGGTAGCATAGTGCCCGCTCGCTGTGGACAACACATGAACACCTTGACTGACCCACACCCTCACGGCGTACACTCACCGCCATTCTTGCTGTGGGTAGGGACTCGATGGACAAACGAAAAGCAGTATTCGCCGGATGCGGCGGGATCACCGGGGCGTGGATGAGCGCGCTCAAACACTGTGACGACGTGGAGGTCGTCGGGCTCTGCGATATCGACCCGGAACGGATTGCATCCTTTGAGGAACGGTGGCACATTGCCGCGCGTGCCACCGGCGATGACTTGGAGCAGGTGATTCGGGAGAGCGGGGCGGACACCGTATTTGATTGCACCATCCCCGCGGCACACCCGGCGGTGACCACAACCGCATTGCGTCTGGGCTGTGACGTGCTGGGAGAGAAGCCCATGGCCCCCACGCTGGAAGAGGCGCAGAGCATGGTTGAGGCGGCGCGCAAGGCCGGCAAGACCTATGCGGTCATCCAGAACCGCCGCTATCTATCATCGATTCGTCGGTTCAGGCAGGCGCTCCTGGACTCCGGCACCGGACCGCTCACCACGCTGGATGCGGACTTCTATCTGGGCGCCCACTTTGACGGCTTCCGGACGGAGATGGACCACGTGCTGCTTCTGGATATGGCGATCCATACCTTTGATCAGGCGCGGTACATCAGCGGTCAGGATGCTGAGTATGTCTACGCCGCGGACTGGAATCCCAGCGGGTCGTGGTACCGGCATGGCGCCAATGCGGTAGCGTTCTTCGAGATGACCGGAGGGGTTCGTTTCAGCTACCGCGGGAGCTGGTGCGCGGAGGGACTCAACACCTCCTGGGAAAGTCAGTGGCGCGCTACCGGTGAGACCGGCACGCTGATGTGGGACGGCGGCGGCGATCTCCACGGCGAGCGGGTAGCAACACCTGAGGGGTTCATCCGTCCGCAGGAGGCGATTGACCCGCCGGTTGAAGCGGAGCTTGCCTATACCGCCCATGCCGGAGTCATTCGGGATTTTCTGGACGCGCTGAGAACCGGCACAAAGCCGATGACCGACTGTACGGACAATATCAAGAGTGTTGCGATGGTGCTCGCCGCCGTTGAGAGCGCGGAGACCGGCAGGCGCATTCGTGTATGGAATGAGGAGTAATCAATGACATCATCAGAACACAACCCTGCGCTGGACATCCGGATTGGCACGTTGGTTGGAGCGGGAGACCGCTCGCCCGAGTTCATTCGCCAGATTCTGCCGCACGGCTTCGAGTCATTCTCGCTGACCTTCTGGCAGACGAACAAGGGCGTGGACCTTCCCGCGCTGGCTGAGAAGGTGCGCGCCGTGCTTGACGGCTCGGACGCCGTGATCTCATCGCTTGCGGTGTTCGGCAATCCGTTGGAGCAGGAGGAGACCGATCTAGAAACGGTGGCCTCATGGGAACGGGCGATTGACGCAGCGCATGAGTTCGGGTGCGATATTGTGGGAGGCTTTACCGGGCGCCTGAGAGGGAAGCCGATCCACGAGAGCCTGCCCCGGTACACCGAGGTGTGGTCCCGGTTGGCCGAGCGCGCCGCAAAGAACAATGTCCGCATTGCCTTTGAGAACTGTGACATGGGGGGCACCTGGCAGAGCGGCGACTGGAATATTGCGCACAACCCCACCGCGTGGCAGCTCATGTTCGACGCCGTGCCGGCTGCGAACATCGGTCTCGAGTGGGAGCCGTGCCACCAGATGGTGAGCCTGATGGATCCCATGTCGCAGATTGAGGAGTGGGGCCACAAGTTCTTCCACATCCACGGCAAGGACGCCACCGTCCGCTGGGACGTGGTGCGCAAATACGGCGTCCACTCATCGGTCCATGAAGATGTTGCGCTGCCGGGGCAGGTGCAGATGGTTCCGCCGTTCGCGTATCACCGCACGCCGGGGTTTGGCGACTCCAACTGGACCCATATCATCTCGCTCCTGCGGAAGGTCGGTTTCACCGGCTCAATCGACATTGAAGGGTGGCACGATCCGGTCTACCGCGATGAGCTGGAGATGACCGGCCAGGTGCATGCGCTCAACTACCTCAAGCGCTGCCGCGGCGGGGAGTTCGTGCCGAATCCGGAGGTGTAGCCGGCCATCGGTTTCGCCCGGCGAGTGGGATCTGCCGGAACCCAGGCACATGGGATCTGAACGCGTTCCGACCGAGCAGTGGCGCGCGAGTTCATGGCCGGGATCGCTTCCCGGGACGACGTTGTGATATGCGAGCTGGTGCTCGTTGAGGTGTATCTCCTCATTCGCAATCAGGCGGTGTTCGAGCGCCGTCGGGTCATCGATCTACGTCTTGGGCTCACCCTCGCTGCTGCCGGCGTAACCGGGTTTGCCACCCGTAACGTAAGCGACTTCGAGGGGTTGGGCATCGCGCGGGTGTTTGGTCCGCTGCAGCGGGCCACCGTCCTGAAGCAGCTCTGAACCACTCTGGACGCGGATGAGTTGAACAAGGCGTGTGACCGTGAAGATCTCCACAAAGACCCCCACCGAATAGAGCAGGTAGGCGACCACAGACACCACTCCCCTTCGACTAGATTTTGGGATGAGGCAACACGCTCCCTAGGTAGCACTCCCAATAGCGGGAGCGGTCGGGGCGAACCTATGGTGGCGCCATGCAAACTCACAGACAACGTCATTCAGAGTCGACTGCTGCCAGAATTGTGGAAACCGTATCTGCGGCTACGCTCATCTCCCGACCGGCTCATCCGGCTCATGGAGGGCGTCAACTGCAGGCTGCTTGCTACCGTGCTCAGCGAGGTGTGGCTCGACGACGAGCCGCGCTGGACCATGCTTGACCCCTCGTTCAACGCGTACGTCACTGATGACCAGGGGCGGATTGTGGGATTGTGCGAGTTTCGCCGCGGGCTTCGCCTGGCCTCGTCCTCCTCCATGCCACGTATCCACCTCAATCGCAACGCCGACTGGAACGGCAAGCGCCACCGCGAGCGCGACTACTTCGCATACATGACCAAGAGCCTCTACCGGTTCCACGCAACCGCGGACAGCCGGTCGGAACCATCGAACGCACGCTCGAGAGCGGGAGCCGAATAACGTTTCTCATCACCTCGGATGCCGATGCGTTCTGGGCGGCTTTGGAGAGCTCCGCACCGGCGGTTCCACAATTCTGGCAGCAGTAATCAGTTCATGAATCGGTTTGGGACGAACATCACGATCTCCGGGATGAACGTCACCAGCATGAGCACAACCAGCATCATGATATAGAAGGGGATCAACGCGCGCGAGGTGTCCTCGATTGAGGTCTTGCCCACCGCGCAGCCAACAAAGAGGGCGGAGCCTACCGGGGGCGTACAGAGGCCGATTCCCAGGTTGAGCATCATCACAATGCCGAACTGCACCGGGCTCATGCCTAGCTCGGTCACAACAACCGGGAAGAGGATTGGCGTGGTGATCAGGATCAGCGGTGCCATGTCCATGATCATACCCAGCACCAGGAGGAGCCCGTTGATCAACAGAAGCAACAGGACGCGGTTCTGCGTTATTCCCAGCAGCGCTTGCGTTGCCTTGGCGGGAACCTGGAGGTACGCCAACAACCAGCCGAACGCCGCCGCTGCGGCAATGAGGCTCATCACGCTTGCGAGCGTGTGAAGGCTGGACCTGAGGATGCCCCAGAACGCGTTGAGCGGAATCTCCCGGTACACAAAGAACGTGATCACAAAGGCGTAGATGGTGGCGATTGCCGCGGACTCGGTTGCGGTAAACACGCCGGAGAGC
>CAYTGY010000069.1:0-297 GCA_964437265.1 uncultured Spirochaetaceae bacterium
CCACGGCGTGGGTATATTAGGTGTTGTGATTTCCATATTCGGATTCTTTTCGCCGTTCTTTTTCATCATCCCGCTGATCTTCTTTGGAATCATCGTGAGAATCGGTGTGAATCTCTTTCGCGGGCTCTCCGGGAGGGCGGATCGGACCATTGATGGGGCTACTACCCCGTACCGTTTGGGAAACCCGTATTCCGCACGTCGCGGGACCTCCTATCAGGCGCGGATCTTTAAGCTCGCCTACCGCTTCAAAGGGCGGTTGACGCTCTCCGACATCATTGTAGATACGGGATTGGGTAT
>CAYTGY010000069.1:307-12972 GCA_964437265.1 uncultured Spirochaetaceae bacterium
ATTGATGATGCCGAGCGGGTCGTTGAGGAGATGGTTGACAATGTCCACGTCCGCATGGAGGTGGACCAGGAGGGAGGCGTTTCCTACGAGTTTCCGGAGATCATTCGTCGGTTCGAATCGTAGCCAGGATCCGGTCATAGAGACTCCGGACCCGGTCACGACGGCGGGCAAGCTGTTCCATGAATTCCTCCGGATCATCATCCGGAGAGAGTCGCTTTGCAAGAGCCGTCCGTGCGGCATCGGTAGTCGGCAGGCGGTGCACCTGCCGGTCCTCGTATACCTGTAGGAAGTGCTCAAGCCGGCGCAGATACCGGTAGTGGGAGCTCAGCTCGCCTGCCGTTTCCGGATCTATCAGGCCGCACTCGGAGAGCACCGCAATGCTTTCCAGCGTGTTGCCGTTGAGCAGCCGGTCACAACCGCCGGCGCCGGCCATCTGAAGCGCCTGGACGGCGAACTCAATATCGCGAATCCCGCCCATGCCACTCTTGACGTCGTCCGTGCGTCCGCGTCGCTCACTCTCACGGACCGCGGCCCGGCGAAGCTCACGTACACTGCCGGCAATCTCCCGCGGCGTCCACCGGCTGATGAAGCCGGGACGGACCGCGTCCAAGAATCGCCGGCCCAGCGGTAGCGCACCGGCAACCGGCCTGAGCTTCAGAAGTGCCTGCCACTCCCATGGGGCGGCATCAGCGGTGTAGTAGCGTACAATGCCGGCAAGCGAACTGGCCAACGGTCCCGCGGTGCCGAACGGGCGGAGCCGGAGGTCCACGCGGTAGACCGTGCCGTCGGGCGTGTGGTCGCTCAGCTCTGAGCGCAGCCGTTCGAGTAGCGGCTCAAATGCCTGCGCGTCGGTGCGAAAGTCGCGTGGGTCAAAGATGCCGATGAGGTCTATGTCCGAGCTGTAGTTCAACTCGCGGCCGCCCAGCTTGCCGAACGCGAGGACACAGAAGCGATCGAGCGCTTCGGGCTCCCCGCCCAGATCCGCCCAATTCGACTCGAGTGAAGCCTGCAGGATCGCCTCCGCGAGCCAGGAGAGCTCCGCGGTGATCTCCGGAAGTGGGTGACCCAGGCAGACATCCCGGGTTGCGATGCGCAGCATCTCACGCTTGCGAAACCGTCTGAGCGCCGCCATTCGCTCCGCCGATCCGGCGCATAGCGCCAGTCGCTCTCGCAGATCGCCCAGCATCTCATCGCGCGTGCGGCGGTTCTTGACCACCGCGGGATTGAGGGCCCAGTCTAGGAACTCGGGGTTCATGATGAGTAGATCTGCCAGGAATTGGCTGGTGGCAAACACCTGGAGCATGAGGTCCAGTTTCCGCGGCTGGTTGAAGAGCTCCGCGAAGTGTGCCCCGCGGTCACCGACCGCAAGGGCAAAACGGTCCCAGTTATTGAGCGACATGTCCGGGTCGCTTACCTTTCGCAGGCTTTCCCATGCAAGGACCACCAACCGGCTGAAGATCTCGCGGAGCTCGGCGGTGCCGGACAGCGATCGCAGGTTGGTGAGTGCGCGAGAGCCGTCTCGCAGCCCCGCGGAACGTGCCACGGTCTCCACCAGCTCAGGCGGGGGAGCGTGGGCCAGCACCAGATCAGCAGAGTTCCCTACCGCGGTCCCGGGGATGCTGTCGCGTCCCAGGTGTCTCTCAACGAACGCCCGGACTGCAGCCGTCCGGGAGTCGAACTCAATGTGGAGCTGCTCGGCCGCAGAGAGCTCACCACGCGGCTCGTAGCCTGTTCTGCGCGCAAGGTGTTGGTACTCAAGGCTACTAACCTCCGGCAGGTAGAGATCCTGCGCGTTTCCCCGCAGCATCCGCAGGCCGTTGATCAGGTTGCGCAGAAAGCGATAGGCCTTGACCAGGCGGTCCGCCTCCGCATGCTCCACAATTCCCGCCCGCGCCAGGCCGTTAAGCGTTGCGTGGAGGCTTGGCGTACGCAGCGACGCATGCGAGCGACCGTGGCGGACCATGAGGATTTGCAGGCTATACTCCAGGTCTACCAGGCCGCCGGGACTGAACTTCGCATTGAGCTTTCCTGCAATATGCTTTTCGTGAAGCTGTTTCTGACGAAGCTCGCGCAACTCCCGCGCATCAACGCTGTCCGTGAAATAGATCAGGTCGTCACGCAGACGTTCAACGCGCTGGCCCAACGTCGGGTCGCCGGCGACGTATCGAAGTCGGGTCAGTGCCAGTTTCTCATAGCTGTGCGCGTCCCCGTCCCGAGCGTAGTGGCGGCAGAAGCTCTCCAGACTGACTGCGAGCGGTCCTGCCGTGCCGTACGGCCGCAGGCGTACATCGACTTGGAAGATACCCTCCCGCTTGCTTTCAATGCAGGAGACAACCTCACTGAAGAAGCGCTCGAAGAACTCGGCGTTGCTGATGGACTGCGCTCCGTCGGTCTGTCCGTTGTCTCCGTAAACGAACAGCAGCTCAATATCTGAGGCGTAGCCCAGCGCGCGTCCGCCAAGTTTTCCCAGACCGAACACCGCGTACCTGGCCTGCAGGCCCGCAACCGTTCGTGGCGTCCCGTAGTGAGTGGTCATCTCCGGCCAGACAATCCGCAGCGCCGCATCCACCACTACCTCCGCCAGGTCGCTCAGATGCCGGCTCAAGAAGAAGAAGTCAACCTCTTGCGCGACGATGTGCTCGACGTCGATGCGAAAGATGTGGGTATCTTTGAAATGATTGAGCACCGCTCTGCGTTCCTGGTCTGACGCGGCGGTGCGCATCTGAGCAGCCAACTCCTTCTGGAGCGCATGCTTGTCCGTGGTAAGCTCTTCAGTGCTGCCGCGGAGCATGGGGATCAACGTCTCATACTGCGCGCGGATGAAGTCCTCCCAGAGGAAATCGCTGGTTCCCAGGAGCCGGGCAAGGTCCTTGAGCACAAGCGGGTCGGACAACATGGGCGTAAGCCCCTCATTGGTGGCCCTCCCCACCACCTCCTGGGTGAGCGTCTCAAAACGCACGAGCGCGGCATACGGGTCCGGCGCACGGTCCAGGAAATAGGTGAACTGCTTGGTGAGCAGGACAACCAGGCGAAGCTGGTCCTGACGGGATTGCTCGGCGATTGGCTTGCCTGTGCGGTCCACCACATCCACAATGTCCTGTACGTACTCCAATTGGGTATGGATCTCTACTCCCTGGATCTGGATTCCTTGGAGGCTGATACCGGAACTGAGCGCATAGAGGAAGAACGGCGTATCCTGGCCAACAATATGGATCCTCGTGTACGGTCGCGCGGAGGGGTCAAAGGTGACCGACATGGGATACATGACGGCTTCGGTCGCGACCTGCTGGTCCGCCAGACGCGAGGCCACCCATTCGTTGACAACTCGTCGTGCCTGCGTGACTGAGTCGGCGTCTCCGGCGGTCAAGAGCGCCAGCACCTCTGCAATCCGCGACTCGAGTTGGTGCCACCATGACTCCCACTCCGCCCCGGCCGGGAGGCTCCCCTCGAATCGATCCACGATTCTCCTGGCCGGAAGCGGTGCCGGTGAGGTTGGGCGGGGCCGAGCGGCGTGGGCACGGCGCACAGGCCGCTGCCGATCACCGTCGCCACGACGAGAGGTGAACGCGTTGCCCGCCAGGATATCAAATCCGCCGGCGCCGAGCGTTCCGGTGAGCAGCGAGAACACACCCGGGAAGTCGAAGGTAAGCACGGTTATGGCGGCTGTCGCGCCGTCGTGGTCACCAATCAGCTCAAACGGTCGATCGCGGGATACGGCGTCATGCCTGCTCTGGTGCTCGGCGCGTTGCGCCGGTGTGAACGCGTAGTCGTACCTGTCGGGGAAATCGAGCGGCATCACAGTCCTCATGATGCAGAGCGTGGCGTGTTGTGTCCAGGTGAAAGAGACGGGGCCGGCCGGCGGCCGACCCCATACTTCCGGTCAGGCGCGCGCTTCGATGCCGGCGCGCTCGGTAGTGCGGTGACGCTGCAGCTATCCGATTGCGTCTCTTCCCTCTTCGCCGCTTCGGATTCGCACCACACGCTCGAGCGGGACCACGAATATCTTGCCGTCACCAATCTCACCGCTGCGGGCTCCCGCGACAATCGCGTCGATTGTGGGCTGAACAAACTCATCATTGACGGCGATCTCCAACCGTACCTTCTTGAGCAGGTTGACCTCTATCTCCACACCGCGGTAGCTCTCGCTGTAGCCCTTCTGTTGGCCGCAGCCCAACGAGTTCGTGACGGACATCTTGTAGATGTCGTTCTTGTAAAGTGATCCCTTCACGTCATTGAGCTTGTGGGGCTGAATATAGGCAACAATTAGCTTCATCGTATTCCCCCTACATATTGCTGAAGATCTGGAAGCCGCTGTACGACTCCGATCCGTGTTCGGTGATATCCAGACCCATCAACTCGTCGGTGTCCCGGACGCGGAGCATACCGGTGACCTTGAGCAGACCGAATAGCACCAGCGAGGTCGCCACAACCCAGCCGAACACCGATAGCACACCCAACGCCTGGATGCCGATCTGTCCGGCTCGCGTGAGCTCGCTGCCAATCCGTTCTATGTCACCGAAGAACCCTACCGCAAGCGTTCCCCAGGCGCCGCAGATGCCGTGGACGCTGATTGCACCAACGGGGTCATCCACGTGAACCACCTTGTCAAAAAACTCGACAGAGAGGACTACCAGGACACCGGCGACCATGCCCACCACTATGGACCAGGCAGGCGAGACGGCAAACGTCCCCGCCGTAATCCCAACCAGACCCGCCAGCGCGCCATTGAGCGACATAGATGGGTCAGGTTTCTTGAACCAGATCCAAGAGGTCGCCATGGCGGCAATCGCTCCGGCGCCGGCTGCAAGCGTTGTGGTTGTGGCTACCCATGCGATGTCCACGCTGGTTCCGGAGAGAGTAGACCCAGCGTTGAAGCCGTACCACCCGAACCACAGGATGAATACCCCCAGCGCGGCAAGCGGAATGTTATGACCGGGGATTGCCTTGACGGACACCTTTCCCTTGACCTTCACATACTTCCCGCGTCGCGGACCCAGGATGATTGCCCCTACCATCGCGGCCCAGGCGCCCACTGAGTGAACGACCGTCGAGCCCGCGAAGTCGTGGAACCCGCGCATCGCGAGCCAGCCGCCGCCGTTCCAGATCCAGTGCCCGCTGATGGGGTAAATCAGCCCGGAGATGATCACGCTGTAGATCAGGTAGCCGGCGAACTTGGTTCGCTCCGCCATGGCGCCGCTGACAATGGTTGCCGCGGTGGCCGCGAACACAACCTGGAACATCCAATCGCGGAACATCGCGTCGTCTGCTCCGCTGAGAAAGAAGTTGGTAGTGCCAATGAACGTGCCCGCCGAGGCGCCGTACATCAACGCGAAGCCAACGGCAAAGTAGGCGATTGCGCCGGCGGAGAAGTCCATGAGGTTCTTCATGATGATATTTCCCGCGTTCTTGGCGCGGGTGAGGCCGGTTTCAACCATCGCGAATCCGGCCTGCATGAAGAACACGAGTGCCGCGGAAAGGACCAGCCAGATCATGTCGAATGAGAACTGGACGCCTTCCATAGTGAGTTCCTGGGCGAATGCTCCGGCGCCCCCGGCCAGCAGCCCGAACCCGATGAACAACAATCTGCGTTTCATCGATCATTCCTCCTGTCAGACTATCGATGGACGCACTACTGCACGGAGTGTGCCAACCATGCGAGTCGGCTGCCCGGGACAGGTGCAACTTGTTCAACACGAAGGAGTTACATTGGTGAACCAACAATTGTGAGATACTACATAGGCGATGTACCGGTCCACGCATAGTACCAAAGTGTAGGACGCAAAGCACAATACGACATTTTGGTATGATAGTCTGGCCTCTTCGGGAACCAGGCCGCCGCTCAAGAGCGGCCGCTCAAGAGCGGCCGCGATACTGTCGGGGATCGATGTCGTGCTTCTGAATCCGCAGGCCCATGATACGCTCGGTGACGCCAAGCAGCCGAGCGGCACGGGCCATGTTCCCACGGGTTGACTTCAGTGCGTCCAGGACCAACTCACGTTCCAGGTTGTCCAAGCTTTCCTGAAGCGTTCCCCGCAATTGGGTATCCGTAGACTCGGCGGATTGCAGACTCGGAGGGAGATGGTGGCTATGAATGACCTCGTCTACGCTCACCAATACGGCGCGCTCAATGCAGTTTTCCAACTCGCGGACGTTCCCGGGCCAGTGGTAGCTCATCAAGAGATCGATTGCCGGTGTGGAGATGCGGCGAACGGGGATGTGGTTGCGCTGCGCATATTTCTCAATGAAGTGGTCTGAAAGCAACAGGATGTCGCTTCGCCGGTCTCGCAGCGGCGGGATGTGGATGGGAAACACGTTGAGGCGGTAGTAGAGGTCCTCGCGAAACTCGTTCCGCGTCAGCAACTCTTCCAGGCTCCGATTCGTAGCCGCGATGACGCGGACGTTTACGCGACGAGTGTCATTGCCGCCCACGCGCTCGAACTCACGCTCCTGCAACACGCGAAGCAGCTTGATTTGGGTAGTTGGTGAGAGATCGCCAATCTCGTCAAGAAAGATGGTCCCGCTGTCCGCCAGCTCAAATCGACCCCGCCGCGTAGCAATTGCTCCGGTGAACGCCCCTTTCTCGTGACCAAAGAGCTCGCTTTCTATGACCGTTTCCGGCAGGGCGGCGCAATTCACCTTCACAAAAGGTTTGTCCGCCCTCGCGCTGTTGTAGTGGATTGCGTGGGCCACAAGCTCCTTTCCGGTCCCGCTCTCGCCGCGAATCAGCACCGTCGCGTCGCTTCGCGAGACGCTTGCAATCATGTCGAACACGTCTTGCATGGCGCGCGAGTTCCCAATGATGTTTGATGGTTTGAAGCGCTCGCGTAGCTGCTGCTGGAGCCGGGTGTTCTCCTCAACCAGCGCCTGCTTCTCCTCCATGACCGCTTGGCGGAGCCGGACCGCCTGGGCGATCAAAGACGCGATAATGGACAGCGCACGCACGTCTTCCTTGAGCTGATCTTCATCTGCATACGGGCGGTCGACGCTGAACGCCCCAATGGTTTCGTTGCCAATCTTGATGGGGACGCAGATGAACGATATCTCCTTTGCCTTCTTGCCGGTCCGGGCGCCGGTTCGGTTGAGGAACGCCGGATCATCAGCCACCCGCTGGATGACTTTGGGGACACCGGTCTGGACTACCGTACCGGTGATTCCTTCCCCCAGACGGTAGAGGCCCCGCTCACGCTGGGATCGCGAGAGCCCGTATGCGGCCTCAATGAAGATCTCGCCTGTTTTTCTATTGAGCAGCGTAATGCTGCCTCGGAGCATGCTGAAGTGCTCGCTTGCGGTATTGAGGACGGGCTGGATCACCTGCTTCATGTCCAGGCTCTGATCCAGGATCTGGCTTATCTCAAAGAGAAGGGAGAGCTCCCGGTAGCGCCGGTCTACCGCCGGCTGGACCTGCATCTGCGTGTCCGCCATTCACACCTCGTCTATCGGCGGCAATACTACAGAAATGTAGGATCAAGCGCAAGACGTTACCGATAGGCTATCCCACCACCCCGTCATAGATGATCTGCTCCTCGCCGTCGAGCGTTACCGTTACCCCGTCCTCAATAGTGGATACCGCGTTCGGGACTTCGGAGATCACCACCAGATCCGGGTTGACCGCAAGGAGCTGCTCGGGCGGAATCTGGGAACGTTCTTGGACGATGATCCCAACCACCAACGGGAGTACGTCTCGGAACGCCTCTGTGAGGACGGTGGTGACCAGGACATCCGCGCGCTCCTCGTGGACGCGTCTGGCCGTGGTCTCAGGGGCATCTGCCTTGACTACGCGTCCGGTGCAGCGGCCCCCAAAGCCCTGGTGGCCGCGGTTGAGCACCGTCCCCAGGATGTGCACCTTGATCGAGTTCAGGGGAATGGGGCTTCGAACGGGAATACCGGCGGTGGTGACCACCCGCTCGCCCATATGGATCAATCCCTTGTCCAACGCCGTTCGGATGGCGTTCTGAACCATTGCTTCAGAATCGGTTGCCTGTTCGCTGACAATGGGAACTATCCCCCAGTGGAGAAGAAGTTGGCGCTGGACGGCTTCACTGGTGGTCACCGCGATGATCACCTGTTGCGGCCGGAACTTACTCAGCAGCCGGGGCGTATTGCCCCGGAGACTGGGCGCAATGATTGCGGTGGCGTCAACGTCATCAGCCACTACGGAGGTTGCGCGTGCGATTGCATGGCCAATATCGGGCTGCTCGTGCGCCACGTCAACGTATTCGCGGATCCTGGTTGAGTACTCCTCCGAATGCTCAACCGCCATTGCAATCCGATGGAGCGTCTCGCACGCGCGCGTCGGATAGCGACCGTTCGCGGTTTCTCCAGAGAGCATCACCGCGTCCGTTCCGTCAAATATGGCATTTGCCACATCGGTGAGCTCCGCTCGAGTGGGGCGCGGATTCTCAATCATGGAGTCCAGCATCTGTGTGGCGGTGATTACCGGCTTGTTGGCGGTGTTGCACTTGCGGATGATGCGCTTCTGAGCCAGCGGGATGTCCTGCACGGCCAGCTGCACCCCCAGGTCTCCGCGCGCCACCATGATCCCTTCGCTGACGCGGATGATCTCGTCAATGTTCTCAAGCCCTTCATGGTCTTCGATCTTGGAGATCACTCTGATCCGGCTCTCCCGCGCACGGAGAAGTTCGTGAATCTGCTCCACGTGCTCCGGTCTGCGGATGAAGCTGGCCGCAATGAGGTCCAGCCCGTGCTCCACGGCGAAGAGGATGTCCGCGCGATCCTTCTCAGTGATGGACGGCAGCTGTACCCGGATGCCCGGTATGTTCACGTTCTTGCGACTGCCCAACTCGCCGCCGCTTCTGACCACGCAGGAGATCTCCTGCCCGGATACCGATTCTACTTCTAGGTCGATCAATCCGTCGGCAATGTAGAGGTGGTTGCCGCGCTGGATCTCCTGGTGGAGCGTGGTGTAGGAGACGCCGATTGTCTCCCGATTTCCGAGTACGTCGCGGGTGGTTACCACGATGCGGTCATCGCGCTCGAGCGTGATCTTCTTATCGTCCTCCAGCTTGCTGGTTCGAATCTCCGGGCCTTTGGTGTCAAGCATGATGGCCACCGGGATGCCCAGCTCCGCACTGACGCGCCGCACTCGTTCTATCCGAACGGCATGCTCCTGGTGGTTGCCGTGAGAGAGATTGAGCCGAGCAACGTTCATCCCGGCGCGGATCAGCTCCCTGACGGCGTCGTCGGTGTCAACGGTGGGACCCAATGTGCAAACGATCTTGGTTCTTCGCAGTGTATTCATGGTGATCTCTCCACATCATAGCCGTGAGCCTCCGGCGTGTCTTCCCGCAGAAGGCCGTATTTCGCCGCCGTTCGGGTCAGCTCCCGGCACCGGTTGGCCCGGGCATCGATGAACCCCGGCGAGTGCAGTAGGGCGCGGAGATCCCCCTCCGTGTCCACATCCGCAAGCGATTCAACCTGAGCAAGCCGCATTCCGCGGGCGCGAAATGCGGAAACCGTCCGGCGAAACACTGAGGCGGAATCGCCGCTTGTCTGTTCGAGTGTGTTCGCTGAGAACGCGCCGGCCGTGTAGCCAATCAGGTAGTAGCCGCCGTCGTGAGTGGGGCCAATTACCGCGTGCGAGCTCTGAAGCTCGTCGAAGGCGCGGGATATGATCTCCGTGGTGATTGCCGGGATATCGGATCCAATCAACACCGCTTCCCGGGCTCCGGCGGTGAACGCCCGTGTGAAGGCGTCCGCCATGCGACTACTCAGGGTCTGACCGCGCTGCACAAGCGGGTCTCTCCAGGGCCTGTAGCCGGTTGCCGGATGGGGACGACGGTCAACCATGGGCAGCAGTATGCGTTCGTACGGCCCGACGGTCCCGGCCAAGTCGGTGACCATAGCGTGATAGAGCGCTGCCGCCACATTCGGGCCCAGCGTGGCGGCTAGGCGGCTCTTCACTCCGGGGCGTACGCTGCGGTAGAACACGATGAGGCGTCGCATGGCGTGCATTGTGTCGGCGCCTCTCCGCGCGGTCAATGCGGGATGCAGGCGATGCATGCTATTCGCTGTGCGGGAGATAGTGCTTAACCAGCCGTTCAGGGCGAACGCCGCGGCGGTAGGCCACCATAAGGCGCCAATTACGCAGGGTGGTACGTATCCGACCCTCCTTCTGCCACCGGCGGTCTGAGGTGTGAGCCGGCGGGCGTAGGATCGCTATGCGAACCCGCCGTTCCTTGAGTGCGTCCATCAGTGCAACATCCTCCATGATTGGGATATGCGGGTAGCCGCCAATCTGTTCGTAGAGCGGCTTTGTGATGAACTGCACCTGGTCCCCGTAGGGAATACGCGTGAGCCGCGATCGGATCATGCCGGTGATGCTGATGAGATGAACAATCGCGTTTGTGGTGCGGATATGGAGGTCGAACGCGCCGGCCGGCCGTTTCTGTACCGCGGTGGTGATCCGTCTCACGAACTCCTTTGGCGGGCGAGTGTCTACATGGAGGAACACCAGTACCGGCGCGCCGGCGAGCCGCGCGCCCCGGTCAAGCTGGAGACCTCTGCCCGGCGTCGTGATCACACTGCGGATCTGAAAACCGGGCCGCACCGCCGCTACCGTGGAGCCGTGGTCCCCATCAACAATAATGACCTCTATCTCTTCCGCACGCTCGCATGACGCCAAGTGACGCAGGCACGTATTGACCGACTCCGCCTCGCGAAACACGGGAATGATGACGGTCAGCACCGGACTGACTGAGGTGAATGCAGGGTTAGGGGATCTGGAGGTACTCATCGACGTGTGTCAGGTAGTGCGTGATCCGTGAGTATGTGTGGGCGTTTTTCAGCGCCCGGTGCTCCGAGGTGTACTCGACGTACGCCATGTAGCACCAACTCAGCGCGCGCAGCAAAATGGTCTGTTCCAGCACTGCCGTCAGTGTGTCCAGTCGTGGCGGATCCACGGCAGAGGGGAGGGCGTTCGCGTACTCGTGTAGAAACGCGGCGCGGGCTTCCGCGGTGAACCGATAGTCGCTCTTCCATAGGGTAGTCGTTGGGACCAAGAAGTGCCCAAGATCCTGGTACCGGCGGCTGACAACCGCCTTCTCCCAGTCAACCAGATACACCGTGGCGTCCGAGCCCACAATGAAGTTGCCTGAGTTGACCTCCGTATTGACAATACAGAGCGGCTCTTCATCAAACGCGTTGTGGTACTCCCGGCCAAGCCCGGCCACGTGATCGCGGTAGCGTCGGATGTGGTCTCCCACCTCCGGCATGGGATGCGGTTGATACCGCGAAAGCAGCCGTTCGCACTCCGCCACGATCTCCATAACGGGGTTAGCTTGCACAATCAGGTTCCCCACCGTGGGGAGTGAATGGATGCGGGCGAACACGCGCGCCGCCCCAGCTGCATGAACGGCATAGTCAAAGCGCCCGCCCTCTATATAGCTCATCAGAAGCACGCCGTTTGGAAACGCCCGGTGGCGGCGGCACACGTGCAGCGGCAACGGCGTCACCCCGCTTGCCGCGACTGCGGTGAGTGCGTCGAACTCGTATCGGATCTGATCCGGTACCCCCAGTTGGGTGCCATGGTTGATCCGGAAGACGTACCGTTGGTCTCCACTGCGCACCTCATAGTTCTCGTTGTACTCTCCGGCAGCGAGAAACCGGAGGTCGTCAACACGCTCAATCCAACGGGTCTCGGTGAGGAATGCGGTAATGTCTCGAGTGCGGTCGTTTCGCATGTGATCTCGAACTCTCTGGAAGCAACGCTACTCGCTGTCTTCTTCGTCGCTCTGGAGTAGGAATCGGTACTCGTCCTGACTCACAATATCCTGCGGCTCTCCCGATTCGCCTTCTCGATCCATCGCAGTCTGGATATCCGCGATGTCGCGGACATGCCGCGTCCGTGCGCCCTGCAGCGCGTCCACAACGGAATCAAGGTTCGCCGCGAACGGAAGGCTGCCGGCGATGATCTCATCAAGGAAGTCTGCGAATGCGCGCTTCGCGCGCAGCAGGTCACGTAGATACTCGGAGCGTCGAATGAGGTAGTGGCTGGCCTCAAGCGACCCTGAGATGCGCTGTAGCGTCTTGTCTACAAACAGGAGGTCTTCAATGACCTTGTCCCTGAACAACGACTGGTCGACCTCCAGCGTCAGCCCGGTACGAAGCGTCTTGACCATGGTCTGCAAAAAAAAGATATCGTCGTCGTAGTTCGTGTGAGCGGCCACCTTCTGATCATCGGAATCCGGAGCAGCCCACTTGACTTGTCCGGATCCTGGGTTGACATGCGGGTGTGTACCGCGCTACCTTACCAGAACCTCTTTTCCACCCGCACTGATTGGGATGGACGTTAGGCCGTAAGGAGGATACATGCGAACGTACGAGGCGATGTGCGTCTTCCGCCCGGAAGATGAAGTTTTTACCCGGGGGAAGGACGCCGTCAGAAAAGAGCTTCTTGGACTTGATGCCACTATCATCAAGGAAGAGGACATGGGTCAGCGAACGCTGGCGTATCCCATCAAAGACTGCGTCCAGGGACACTACTTCTACTTCGTCGTAGAGATGGAGCCTGAGAAGGCGCAAAAGACTGAACACGCTGTCAAACTCCTGGAAGAACTGCTGCGGTTTATGATGGTTCGGCAGGAGGAGTAGCTATGGCGGCGGACTTGAACCAGGTTGTGTTGATCGGGCGCCTCACGCGCGACGCA
>CAYTGY010000070.1:0-12727 GCA_964437265.1 uncultured Spirochaetaceae bacterium
CACCTTGAACTTCAGCGTGTTCACCACCACCACCGCGATCCCCAGCGCCTCCACCCGATTCTTGAAGTACCGGGTATTGCCGGTCGACTCCACCGCCACGCTGATCGATTCCGAGAGGCTCGCTACCGCCCGAAGCTTCTGCTCGAACTCATCATAGCCGTCCTCGTTGGTCAGATAGCGGTTGTACTCACCGCGCTCGGGCTGCTCTTCGACTCGCCAAAACACCGTGAACTGCTTCTTGTGCAGGTCCACTCCTACGCTCATCCGCATCGATTCCTCCTCGACATCGTCTGAGCCAGATTCCTGTAACGGTGGGTTCTCACCATTCTCCTATCCGGCCTCGCAGGCCATTGAACGCTTCGGCTACGGCTCCTCATTCTCCTTAACGGCCTCGCGGACCAGACAACATGACGAGCGGTAGCCGGTCTGCCTCAGACTCTCGTCCGCGACAGCTTATCAAACCCACCGGCTCACGGTGACCTTTTTATCATTCCTCCTTGTTTACGTGCTGTTCGAGCGACGTTTGTCCGATGCATGTTCTCTCTGTCAGCTTTCCATGCTCGCGACCTGTCTTCGCCATGCTCGCTATCCTTCACCTGCGTCTTGAGTCTGTGTCAGCTTTTCCAAAGCGGTAACCAGTGTTTCGGTATCTCCGACATTGCCTGGAAAGATTACGTAGGGCATACCCGCGAAACGGTGTCCCTCCGGCATTACAACGACGGGGATGCCGGGAAGGACTTGACCTTTCACCCGTACCTCGGAGACGTGAAGCCCATGTACCAACACGTCACAGGAAGTGATGCCGCCTTTTGCGATGATGAATCGAGGTTCCTCATCAAGGTCGGAAACAATCCCGCTCAATGTCCGCGAAATCTGGATTCCCGCCGACAATTGCTCCTCCTGACTGTCGAACTTCAGCACCTCTCGCGAAGTATACACTACGGGGGTCCGCCCCTTTCTGAGAGTGCTCGAGACCGTTTCCGCGCTTCGTTTGCGCTCCGCGTCCGGATCCTTGAGGACTCGATGCACGTCGATTTCGATTGCTTTGGTCTCCACGGTTCTGTCGCTGCTTTCGGATAGCAGGAACTCGAGCTGGGCGCTTGTTTTGGGCACATGGGAGCCGACGATAACCAGGCCCGAGCGCTGCGTCCTGCCCGGAAAGCTTGTCTGAAGCGGCTGATGCGGATTGCTCGTGACGGACTTCACGAAAGACGCTGCGGTCTGAAACACGAAGCGCTTACCTTTCCCTAGCACCGTGTGAACGGCTTCCGCGAAGACGTTGAGGTCCTGATAATTCTCCGCATCCACGGCGACATGACTCCGACTGCTAAGCTCCGCAAGACGTTTGACAAGCGTCTTGACCGTTCCCCTTCGCAGATCCTGTAGGCTGATCGTTACTACGTCTTCTGGGTCGACCGGCACTTCCGTGCCTCTCGTTTTTTCAGCGATGTAACCGGGCAGGTACGAGGTGGTGTAGCCGAATACTGAGTCTTTCGCGAACTCGGTCTGATCCGTAGGTATCTCCCGCCCTTTGTCAATGAGATAGTGTCGGCCGTTCCGCGTGAAGCGCCCCCCCTCGAAAAAGGCAGGGATCAGGATCACGGCGTCCACCGGCTGATAGTCGTGTTCTTCCAGCACCTGGGCGATCGTTCGGACTTCCAGCGGGAAATGACCGCGAAGCGTGGAATCTGACCTGCTGACGAAGACCAGACGGTACCCGTAATCTGCGTTTGCTTTCAGGGCATTCTGCACTACCTCGGTTACGATGCGTTGTGTCTCTTCCGCTGTGCGGGCTCGCGTGTTGGTGAGAACGTAGAAAAAACACTCGGCATCATTGAATCCTGCGCGAAGCGAGGCGGAATTCCATGCAGTAAGGAGAAGGCAGTCATGAACTGTTTGGACACCAGTCGGATCATCGTCCAGCACGATGTATTGTTGCGTTCCTACTTCTCGTCGACACTTCGGTACTGTAGATCTATCTTGTTTGTACATGTAATCGTTGTTTGAGTATACATCTTTGAATCTTACTGTCAACCAAATCTATACTTTCGTGTGCTACACTTTTGCCGTCCGTGGTAGTTGTGTTGTATGGTGTGACCAGTTTTCGCATGCGTTGCTGCAGTGGTTCAGCTGCGTGAGGCTAGCCGTTTGACGGATCGCAGAAGTAGATAGTAAGCCGGTCATCAACGCTCAGCTTGGCGCAGCGTTCACTCTGTCAGTATGGGTGCCTGATGTTACTCTCTTTTCGTAGCATTTGCGCTATGGTAGGTTTACGGATACGATGCAGAAAGAACACACTCGAGAGGATTATTGTGCCACAAGCTTCACAGTCCAAATGCCGACCGGGGACCCTCGCAACGGACGCGAAAACGCCGGGGCGAGCGTGGGAAAGGGCGTATGAGCAGATTCGAAACAAGATCCTCAGCATTGAGCTTGCACCGGGAGAGGTGATTTCCGAGCTGAGTCTTGCCCACGAGCTCGGCGTCAGCCGTACTCCAGTACGGGAGGCCATTAAGCGTTTAGAGCAGGAAGGTCTTATCCAATCGGGCAACAAGCGCAAACGCGTGTACATCCTTCGCGTACGTGAGATAGATGAGATTTTCGATATTAAGAAGGGCATTGAGGGTCAAATCGCGGAAGTTGCCGTGCAGCGCAAGCGCGCGCAACAGGATCAGGAACTCCGGAAAATCCTCGACGAGATGGCCGAATTCGCGCGGTGCCATAGCTTCGAGAATCTTACTCAAGATCACAGCGTGATTTTCGAATGGCTGATTCTCGATGAACGGTTCCACACTCTACTGTTCGAAATGGCCCAAAATGATCGGGCTCGACGGATTATCCAGAATCTTAACCAACAGTGGCACAGACTGGAGCTCGGACTCTTGGCAATGGAAGGAAGGCTCGAACGCAACATAACCGAGCATCAGGAACTTGCAACGGCAGTGCTTCGTGGAGACGGTAAGGAAGCTCATCGTCTAATGATCAGTCATCTGGAGCGGCTGCACTCGACCATCGCCAACATCATGAAGATGTTCCACTTTCCGGGATAGTCACGTGTGCTTGGTAGTTTTATGCTGACTCGTCTTTCACATGTTCTCGAAGGGGCTTCTGGAGCCGTAGCGTCATTCAACGTGCTCAGTTTGGACATGGCACGAGCCCTGATAGATGCTGCGGAGTTCTGCCATCGCCCCGTGATCATTGGGATTGCCGTCCGGCACTGGGAAGCAATACAAGCGCCGCTCATCATACCTTCAATTCTTTCGCTGCTGAAGCAAGCCTCCGTTCCGGCGGCTCTTCACTTGGATCATGCGAAACCACACACACGCGGTGGTCGATCAAGCCATTGGGCTGGGATTCACGAGCATCATGTACGACGGCTCGGGCTTGCCGTATGACGAAAACACCGAGCAAACCGCTGCGGTGGTATCCCAGTGCCATGAACGCGAAATATGCGTTGAGGGAGAGCTTGGCGCCATTGCCGGGGAGGAAGGAGTTGCAGATCAGACCAAGGGATCGGGCGTCGATCTAAGCGCCCAGCCATCCGACGTGACGGGCGCCGGCGAACGGAAGCTTCAGAGTAATCTTTCAACTTACACGGCCCCAGACAAAGCGGAGCGTTTCGTCCGCGAAACCGGGGTGGATGCACTCGCAATCGCGGTTGGCACCTCGCACGGCATCAGCGTCGAGCAACCACACATTAACGTAAGCATCATCCAAGACGCTCACACCCGGTGTCCTCATACACATTTGGTGCTCCATGGAGCAACCGGCGTGTCTGCGGAGTCGATCGGCGAAGCCGTTGTCGCGGGGGTTCGGAAAATCAACTACTTTTCAGGTCTCCTACGCGATGGAATGAACGAGGTTCGCGCCTCCGGCGACCGCGCCGACAACGATTACCTTGGTTTCATGCAACGCCTCTCTGAGCGCTGGCGGCAAGATGCTGTAGCACAGATCCGTCTGTACGCCGGGGAGTAGTTGACAGAGGGCAACAGTTCACAGGCAAGCCAACGACCACCACGTGTAGGCCGTGTGCCGATTCCGCGTAACGGCCCAACGAACAAAAAAACCAGTTCGCGTTTGCGCGAGCTCTAAAGCAGCCGCAGGTTCATGAGCGTAATCACGTCCATGCATCTTACACTCACGCCGGCGCGTATGACCGGAGTGGTACCGGCATAGGCCTATTACAATGTTCATCTTATAACTTCGCATATTAGACGAGGATCCCCGATATCGATACCAAGCGACAGGCCGTCACAGAACGGAATGGCGACCGCGATAACCATCATACAACCGTAGACTATCAATCCACTACCGAGGAAGCGAAGAACAAGATAAAGACCTTTTTCCGAAGACTTAGACTTTACATCCGCCGACGGGCTTGGGCTGGTCGTAGAGGGGCGGCGGCTGAAAGGGCGTGTAGCCCCGGGGGTTCTCCGCGACGCGAGCCTTCAATTCGGTGAAGACTTGCGGCCGGCCGGCCTTTAGGTCACGGTCCTCGTGACGGTCGGCCTCCAGGTCATACATCGCCTCCGCGCCCTCCGCGTTCATGTAGTATTTCCACTTCCCCTTGCGCACGTCAAGCTGCCCCATGAACTCGAAGTAAAGCTGCTCGCGGTTGGACCGGCCCTCCGTATCGCCGCGCAGCAGGGGAAGGACGGACTCGCCGTCGCAATCGCCGCAGTACGTGCTACCCGCGGCGTCGCCGCAGGTAGGCAACAGATCAGGTGCCGAGATTTGTCGCCTCGGCGCACCATCCGGGCCTCCGCCAGCTGCCTGTGGACCGCGCACGCGGTCTCGTCGGCGGTTTTACAGCCAGGAAAGCGCGTTAAGGTGTACAAGACGCGTCCCGCGGACAGAGCTGTTCCACTCGCAAGCCTTGAGTTCTTCAATCTGGAGGCATGGAGATCCCCCAGTCAGCGGGGGCACTATTCGATCGGAGGAATCTCCACGCTTCGCTTCCACAATTCCTGGAATCGCAGGTTGTTCTGAGGGGTCGCGGTGATTTTCAGCACCGTCCGTCCGGCGGTTCTCGCGATCCTGCCGGCTATGTCCAAGCACTGGCGGCGGAATGTCGTGGGGTACCACGTCACGGGGATAATCGGTGTGTCCATGTCCTGCTTGAACGGTACGTGTTCCGTCCCGAACTCCTTGAACGCCCGGTTTACCAATTCATCCCGGGCACGCAGATTATCGGTGTTGATTATTAACTCCGGGCTCATTGCTTCGTGGGGTTGTGGAACTCGTACCTAGCGCCGCTCATCTTCATCTCAACCACCGCGAAGCAGTTGATCGGCTCGGGCACCACGATGTTCGTCGAGCAATACTCGCAGAACTACGGGGGGGCTCCAGATGGCTGGTGCGGGCTCGGCGCTACTGCCCATCCCGATCGTGTATCTGCTTGCGCAACGGTACTTCATTACTTCATTGAGGGCTTGGCAATGACTTGGATCAAAGGGTACGCTGGATTCATTCTCTCGCCGGAGGTACCGATGAAACCGAACGTGCTCTTCATTACGTGCGATCAACTCCGAGCCGACGCGCTCGGCTGCTACGGAAACGAGATCTGCCGGACGCCGAACATCGACCGCATCGCCGCCTTGGCAACTCGGTTTACCGACTGTCACACCGCCTACCCGGTCTGCGCGCCCAACCGCGCGACGCTTGCGACAGGACGATTCCCCTCGATGCACGGCGTGACGAACAACGGCATTCCGCTCTCGAAAGAAGAGACGACGATGATGGATGTCGCCCGCCGTGCGGGGTACCGAACCTACGGTGCGGGGAAGATGCACTTCGGGCCGCAGTGGCGATTCCCGTCCGACGGCGGGGTACTGAACGATCCCTCGCCGGATCTCGCCGTCGACCCGCAGCCGACGGCGAACGAGCTGCCGTGGCATGGGTTCGAGCGCGCCGCGATCACCGAGGACAACCGCGTGGGCCCGTACGGCCACTACCTCGCCCGGCACGGCTACGACGTCTGGGCGGACCCGCACAGCTTCACCTATCCGCAGCACATCACGAGGCGATCGGTATACCCGGAGGAGCACCACCAGACCACCTGGGTCGCCGACCGGGCGATCGAGTTCCTCTCCGATCACGCCCAGGGTGAGCCGTTCTTCCTCTGGGCCTCGTTTGTCGACCCGCACCATCCCTTCACGCCGCCGGCGCCGTACGACACCATGTACGACCCGGCGGACATGCCGTCCCCCGCGCGAAGCGAGGTGGAGGTCGCGCTCTGGCCGGACGCCTATCGATCCAAGCATTTCGCGACCGAGGGAAGCCACGAGGCGATCGGCATGCACGAGCTCGCCGACTCCGAGTGGCAACGGATCACGGCGTTCTACTACGGCATGGTCACGCTCATCGACAAGCAGGTGGGCAGGATCATCGACACGGTTCGCGCGATGGGCCAGGAGGAGAACACGATCGTCGTCTTCACCGCCGATCACGGTGAGATGCTCGGCGATCACGGGCTCGTCTTCAAGGGCACGACGTACGACCAGGTGACGCGGATGCCGCTGCTCGTGTCCGCGCCGGGCGGCAGACCGGCCGCGCCCGGTGGCGCCGGTGCCCCCGCCGCGCGCGTCGTCGACGGTCTGGCGAGCGCGGTCGATGTGCCCGCGATCATCCTCGACCTCGCGGGCCTTCCGAATCCGGTCGGCATGCAAGGCGCGGTCGGCGCGCAGCGCGACGCGCTGCTCATCGAGAACCAGGGCGTCCGGCGATCGGTCCGCACGAAGGACTACCTGTTTACCTGGCACGGACCGGGCGCCCGCGGTGAGCTCTACGACCTGCGCGCCGACCCGGGCTGCTTCCGCAACCTCTGGGACGAGCCGTCGAGCCGAGACCTCAAGGCGCGCGCGAACGACGCGCTGCTCGACCTCATGGCTAGGAATCTGGATCCTGCTCACGCGCGCATGGGGGCGTGTTAGGCCGCTCTGGTACGAAAATACCATCACGCGGCCTCTCGGGGAGTGATTGAAACGTCGTATCCTGGCTTCTCCAGCTTCGTGCGGCAAAAGTTTGTGAGTCGATGCCCGTTGCGTTTCTCGAGGAAGTCGTCTCCCAGTTCGTGGTATGGTCCGCGGTTGTTCATCACGCGATAAACTACCACCAGAATTGAATGGTCGACGGCAACCAGAGCTCGTTTCTTGCCTCGTCGGGCGGCCGGTCGTTTAAACTGTACAGAGAAATACGTCCCCTTTGTCCGCGCTGCCGCCCGCGCTATTTCAACCAGCAGTGACCGCAGGCATTTGCTCCCGTGTGGTGTTTTTCCGCTGCGATGCTTGCCCGCGCTCTCGTTGATTCCCGGGCATATCCCCCCCCCAGGAACTGAGATGGTGTTCATCCGGGGACTGGTCCGTGTTCGCTCCGAGCTCGGCGAACAGCGCACATGCGGCGGTGGGGTTACTAACTGGTATCGTATCGAGCAATGGGAGGTACTCATCGAAAGGGCGCGTTTGCTCCTCGATGCACTGATCGTATTCGCCAGTGGCGATATCGAGAAACTCGATCTGGTGGATGTGCTGACGCAACATAAACCGATGATGCTCGGTTACGCGTCCTTCCAGGGCGAGAACCAGATCCTCCCGCTTGCTCTTCAACCGTCCCCGTGCCAGATCGGCCATCTTCTCGGCGTCACTTTCGCCGGCAACGATGTGCTTCAGCATGTCCCATCCGGAGTTGCCCACCACGTCGGTCGCCACCGAAAACAGTTTGATGTTGGTGTCTTCGAGAACCTTTCCACCGACAATCCTGCACATCCGTCTTGCGGCCCAGGACGTTCTTGATGTGCTTCGCGTTGACCAGAAGCACCTCGAAACCGGCGGCGGCAAGAATGGTGTAGATCGGTTTCCAGTATACCCCGGTGCTTTCCATCGCTAAGGGCGTGCATCCGGCTTCATCCAGCCACTCGGTGAAATCCAGCAGATCGCTCGTGATCGTCGCGAACGTTCGCACCTCGTCCCGGTCCTCTTTGCCCGGCATGCCTCGTCGCAGCACATTGACCACGATACTCTTCTTGTGCACATCGATTCCCGCACAGCACCGATACACCACATCCTTCACGCTTCCTCCTCCCGACGGTTTGGCGAGAAGGTCGGCGAGGGACACCGCGGCGTAATGAGTCTAGTATGCGTGCTCGGTCATTACGACCGGCAACAGTCTTGGGTTCCAGGCGGTTGTCCGGGTCAAACTAATTCTCGGGCGTGGCTGCACCATAGCAATGCGACCACCCTCTCGCAGGCCCTTCCGTCGTCGCCATACCACACTAACCAAGGCCGCATTTTCATCGTTCCGGGTGCCGCCGCAGACGGCATGAGCAACTAACTGCGTTTGCCCTGGCCTCATTTCCTTCGCGTGTTGCGTTTTCTGTTGCGTCCGGCTATGGTCGAGCCGAAGGCGTGCCCTGCCGCGAATTGTGCAGACGAGACTCCGTGGCAATGGCGACAGAGGCGATGCGGCCCCAGGAGAGAATTGTAGATGCGACGAAGTGCAAATGGAAGATATCTCGTCGAAGACGACGATACGCCGTTCCTGTATCTCGCGGATACCGCGTGGACGCTGTTCTATCACGTGACGGTAGAGGAGGCGGTCGAGTACGTGACGAAGCGACGAGAGCAAGGCTACAACGTCATCATGCCCGTGCTCATGCGCGAAGGAGGTGTCGACGGAATGGTGAACACCTATGGCGAGCATGCCTTCGTGGACAACGACCCCCTCGCGTTCAACGAGCCGTTTTTCAAGCGCGTCGATGCCATCCTCGAGGCGGTAGAAGAGCGTGGTATGTACATGGCTCTTCTGCCGACATGGGGGGAGTTCGTCGGGCCTCGGCAGCAGGGAAAGGGACCCGTGATATTCGACACGAAGAACGCCTTCGCGTACGGCGAGAGGCTCGCGAAACGGTACAAGGGGCGGAACGTCATCTGGGTGAATGGAGGCGACCGCAATCCCGAGACGGGGGAACAGCGTGACGTATACAACGCCCTCGGCGACGGGCTGAAGACAGGGTGTGACGGGAAGCATCTCGTTACCTATCACCCCCGGCATCACAGCTCGAAGGATTTTCACGAGGCCGACTGGTTGGATTTCAACATGATGCAGACCAGCACGCCGTGGGACCGGGACAACTACAACTGGGTATTCCACGACTACAATCTGAGCCCTGTTAAGCCGACGCTCGACGGGGAGGCGCGCTATGAACACAGTCACCGATGGTTTGGCGGGAAACCGCCGCACGGTACGAGGGTGACCTCCCATCAGGTACGCAAAGGGCTCTATAACGCCATGATTTCCGGTGCGTGCGGACACACGTACGGGTGCCGCGATGTATGGAGTTTCCATGATCCTGATTGCCCTCCACCGCCGCCCGCGCGGGACGCTGATCTGCATTGGCGCGTTGCGATTGAGCTGCCGGGCGCATACGAGGTGGGACTCTCCAGGATGCTCTTCGAGAAGTACCCCTGGTACAAACTCGTTCCGGATCAGGAACAGATGATCGTTGTCCACGGCTGCGGCGAAGGGCGCACGTATACGCCTGCGGCGCGCGCCGACGACGGGTCGTTCGCGCTCGTCTACGTCCCGGAGGCTATGCCGGTCTGGATTGACCTGGGCGTTCTTGCGGGGGAGAAGATCAAGGCGCAGTGGTTTGATCCGCGGACCGGACGTTTCTCGTGGGCCGGCGTGTTTGATGCGAACGAGCGTCAGCATTTCGAGCACGAGCATACCTGTGGCGATCCCGATTGGGTTCTGGTGTTGGAGTCTGTCTCGTAATGTCGTCCATACTGCCTTCACCCGCGAATGCGGTGGTGGGATACGATGGGGTTCCAGATCCGTTTCGAGCCGCGCAACATAACGACATCAGCGTTCCGCTACATCCGCAGCCGGGCTCACGAGCCCAGCAGCGCTACTACGCTCCCCCGACTGGCACATGCTCTTCACATGAATCGGATTAGCCGAAGCCGAACAGGTCTGTCTCGACACATAGCATCCGAACACATCCTATCTCGACGCCACAGGCGGTAGCGGCGCGTCGAGCACCCGAAAACCCTTGATGTGCGTTGTCAGGGATAGGATAATTGGCCCGTGCGCAAAAACGGATAGGACTGTCGCAAAAGAAGAATTGACGCCGGGCGGCGGCCATGTTTTCATGGAGACAGTGTTCCGGATCTCAGTTTCGGCAGAGGACGGAACACAATCGCATATAAGCCCATAAGAAAACTGTACGAGGCCAGCATGACGCCTAATAGGAGGCCCGCCGTGCAATCACTGCTTATCAGCCCCAACCAGCGATACATCGTCACCGAAGACGGCTCGCCCTTTTTCTACCTCGGCGAAACCGCGTGGGAGCTGTTCCACCGCTGCAGCCGGGAGGAAGCCGATCTCCTGCTCACCGATCGAGCGGACAAGGGCTTCACGGTCATCCAGGCGGTCGCGCTCGCGGAGCTCGACGGGCTGGGCACTCCTAACTCGTACGGTGAGCTCCCGTTGCGCGACAACGATCCTCGCAAACCGAACGAGGCGTATTGGAAGCACGTCGACTGGATCGTCCGGCGGACGAACGAGCTGGGCATGTACGTGGGCTTTCTGCCTACCTGGGGAGATAAGTGGCACGGTTCCTCGTCGATCTTCGACGTCGAATCGGCGCGCGTCTACGGCGAATGGCTTGGGCACCGCTACGCGGAGGCGGGCCTGATCTGGATTCTCGGTGGAGACAGGCCTGTCGGCGATGAGTCCGAGCTCGCGGTCGTACGCGCGATGGCCGAGGGCCTCGCCGCCGGCGACGGGGGTGGGCATCTGCGGACCTACCATCCGCCTGGCGGCCAGAGCTCGTCGGGCTACGTGCACTGCGAGCGCTGGGTCGACTTCCACATGCAGCAGACCGGGCATTCGCGCGAGCGGCAGAGCTGGCTTTTCTACGAGCACGACTGGAAGCTCCTTCCTGTGCGCCCCTTCGTCAACGGAGAGCCGCCCTACGAGGCGCACCCGAACAACTTCCGCGGCGGCGAGGACGGCTGGCTCGACCACGTGGACGTGCGACGCGAGCTCTACTGGGCGATTTGTGGAGGCGCGGCCGGGTTCACCTACGGCTGCCACGCGATCTGGCAGATGTACGAACCCCCGCGAACACCTATCAACGGTCCGCGCGCTACCTGGAAAGAATCGCTCTCGCTACCTGGCTCCTCGCAGGTCCGCCACGCCGTCGATCTGGTCGCGACGCCGCGCTTCATCGAACGCGTACCGGCCACGCGGCATTTCATCCCGGCGCCGCGCACCGCCGGTCCGCTCACGATCCGCGCGTGCACTGCGCCGGACTATTCATGGGCGCTTGTGTATGTACCGGATTGCCAGCGGGTCACGGTACGACTTGCCGCGCTGGCCGGCGAGCGATTCGCCGTGACCTTCTTCAATCCGAGAGACGGATCACGCGTGCAGGGTGAGGAGGTCCGGGGCGACGAGGCGGCGATTCAGCCGCCGTTTGATCCGGAAGGGAGAGACTGGGTAATCCTCCTCGACGGCGACGGAAAGGTGATGTAAGGGGTGCTTCCGCAGTTGCACCTCGCCTGTGCTTCTCGCCGCATTAGGCACTCACGAGCTTCTGGACAACCCGGCCGGTCGCTTTCTCCTTGAGAATCAGCCTGACCCGGCCGTCGGGGAGACGCTCCTCCTTGATGAGGAAGTGCTCAGCGTCGTATTCGATCGGTTCCTTGTCGGTATCCGCGTGGTCCGAGCCCCTCCAGTCATCGATCTGGACGGGTTCCCAGCGCTTGCTTTCCATGGACCGGTAGGCCGCGTCGACAATTGCGTTAACGACGTAGCCGTCGTAGAAGTCTTCCATGGGATGCGTCTTCGCGTCGATGGCATCGAACATGTCGGCGAACATGTCGGTATAACCGAGCGCGGCGACTTCATCTCCAACAGGAAAGAGCCAACCGGTGTCACCTTCGGCCTTCTCCGCTACGTATCCCCGTTCCCCAACGGAGGTGAACAAATCCATGCCGGTTCGCAGCCAGTGATTCAGCCAGATCGTCCCTTCGGTTCCGGAGACCTCGTCGCGGAGATCCATCCCGCCCCGAAACGTCCAGCTGACCTCGAACTGTCCAACCGCGCCGTTGGCGTATCTGACCAGTCCCACGGCGCTGTCTTCGGCGGGAATGGGGTGGACCTGGGTGTCGCCCCAGCACACGACCTCTACGGGGCGAACTTCCTTCCCGATGAAGCTTCTGCCGATCTCGATGCAATGACAACCCATGTCCACAATGGCGCCACCGCCGGACATCTCCTTGTCCCAGAACCAGTCGCTGTGGGGACCGGCGTGGGTCTCCCGCGATCGCGTCCACAGAACCTTTCCGAGGGCCCCCTTCCGGGTGGACTGCAGCGCTTTGAGAGTCTTGGGCGTATAAACCAGATCCTCGAGATAGCCGTGAAAGACGCCGGCCTGTTCAACGATGTCGAGCATCCGCTTGGCTTCCGCCGCGCTTCTTCCGAGCGGTTTCGTGCAGAGCACCGCTTTGCCCGCTTCGGCGGCGAGGCGAACCGCCTCCTCGTGCTGATTGTTCGGGAGTCCGACGACGATCACCGTGGCCTCCGGGTCGTTTACCGCATCCACCATGCTCGTTGTATGTCGAGGTATGCCCCACTGCTGCGCAAAATCGGCTGCGCGCTCTTCCGTCCGAGAATACACGACGGCTACGTCATCCCGACTCCGTTTGCCGTGCAGGGTCATCGT
>CAYTGY010000071.1:0-12640 GCA_964437265.1 uncultured Spirochaetaceae bacterium
GGGCCTCTGGGTGCTCCCGCACCCGCTCCTGCATCTCTTTGATGATCGAATTGACGTCCGGCGTCAGGTCCACCTCCGGCGTTGGGTCTTCCGGCTTCACGAGGCGCGGGTGCAACGTGCGGTCCGCAAAAAGCCGCTGTACCATGGCCACGTAGATGACCCGGGCAAAGCGCGACTCAATAGCCTGAAGGGCCTTCGCGTCCAGGTTCTTGAAGCGTGCCGAGTCCAGCGTGTGAAAGGCGTGGTCGAGCTGCGCGCGCTTGTACTCCACCGCCCCCTCCTCCATGCTGAGACGAAGCGGCTCGATCTGAGAGATCAATTCGTCGCGCTCCAGTCCCAAAGCCTCCGCGGCGTCATCAGCCCGCTTCGCGGCGGCCCGGATGGTGGCCCAATCTCCGCGAACGCGTCGCGCAATATCGCTCATTCGTACTCCTACACTCAGGATATCACACGGACGGCTCCCTTGGCACCTATTCGGCCGTTGGCCGAAAAGATACGGCCGGAACGGCGGAAATCACGTCAATATCGACACTTAGGATGCATATAAGAAACCGGCAAAAGTGTTGACAGCGATATATGCGGTTGCTATACTACCCCAAAATCCTAAGATTGGGGGGAACACTTCGGGCCGTCGGCTTGAACCCCTGAACCTTCGAGGAGGAACCTACATGAAGAAGCTGGGTATTCTGATGATGGTGCTGCTTCTTGTCGGTGGTTTTGCTTTTGCACAAGAAGCAACCATCACTGGATCGGCCACACTGACGTTTGGTGTCGATCTAGATGATCCCGTGGCGATGGGATTCAAGAATGAGGCATCGAGTACAGTATCATTGACCTTGGCGAGCGGCTCCGACAGCAAGGGCGCTCAGGGGGTCATCGAGCTTTCGTCCTTTGCTATCAAGATTGACAGCACGGATGAGCTCACGATCACCGCTCCGAGCGTAACCGGAAAGCTGGTCTTTGCTCCGATCACGGTAAAGATCTACAGCGCTCCGAGCTTTAGCGGCTCAAACGCTGCAGGCTTCAGCTATGCCGGCGCAGACGCTGACGACCTGGTCAAGGCAGCCCTGGCAAACAAGAACACCAGTGCCGCAGCCGGCACCGCTCTTCCCGACGATGGAACCATTGTTGTGGTAGAGCCGACTGAGACCGCGCCGACAACCGGTGTCTTTATTGACACTGATGCAGACGGCAACAGCTACTACGCTGTCCCCGGTTCTGCCGACGGCGCTACCACCGCGTCCTACCAGGGCGTGACCGTGATGGTGGACGTTGCTCCGCTGACGGTTAGCCTGCTGCTCGCAAGCGACGGCACCTGGGCAAATGCTCCCCGCACTGAAGACAACATCAACGACTTCGCGTTTGGCGCTACGGTTAGCGCAGCGGTTGCTCCGCTCAACGTGAATGCTGGTGTATTCGCCGGCCCGACCGATGGTCTGGACCTTGGCGTAACCTTTGGTGCTGACGCAGCGGTGGGCCCCGCAACCGTTGACTTCGGTATTGACGGCTTCCTGCCTGAGGGCGGCGAGTTCTCGCTTGACGGTTCGCTCGTTGTGGGCGCGACCTTTGGTCCCGCTACGCTGGGCACCAACACCTACTTCTGGACCAGCCCGGACTTCGATCTGGACCAGCAGGTGTCTTTGGACCTCAGTGGCGCAGTTGAAGGCCTCGGCTTCACTGAAACCTTCCAGATCATCGACGTCCTGAGCGGCGCGGCAGCCTGGAACAGCAAGACCGCGGTTTCCTACGCTACCGGCGGAATCAAGCCGTACGCCACCTTCATCTACTACAGCAGCAGCCAGATTGACCTGACCGCTGGTGTTGAGCTCACCGGATTCGTTGAGAACACCACCTTCACGCTGCAGTATGATGTTGATGACATCGAGAATGACAACGGCGCGGTGACCTTCGCTACGAAGATCGCGTACTAAGTCAGCCGTACGGTTCACCGTACAGATGCCAAGGGGGCGAGCCAAAAGGCTCGCCCTTTTTTTTGGTCCGGCAGGGCGCACCAAAAAGCCGCCCGGTGGGCGGCGCAGTGGTGTGTCCGTGACGACGGTGCCGGCGGTCAGGCCGCCGGCCTGAGTTACTGCAGAAGGACGAAGTGCATAATGACCTCATCCGGGGTGCGGGTGAGGCCCCAGGGCCGCCAGCCTTCGGTGGTGATCTGGGCAATTGAGGCGCCAAGCGGCTCGTCCGCGGTTCCGGCGGGAAAGCCCACAAGGGTAGACTGCAAGGCGTCCTCATCCACGAAGTTGAGGGCGAGATGCCAGAGCTGACCGCTGTGGTTGAACGCGACTCCCCAGGGGGAGAATCCGGCGGTCCGGAGCTGCTGCTGTGCGGCGGTAGCGTCCACCGTGGCCATATTGCTGGTGGTGATCCGCCAGCCGGCGATGGTGGCGTCCGTTTGGACAAAGAAGCCGAATACCGCGCCGTCTGAGACGGCTATGTCCATGGGCAACCAGCCCGCGGTGATGGTGCCGGTGAACTCTTCGTTGAGGGCGCTTACGTCCGCGAACTCCTTGAGCATCCAGTCGTAGACCGCTGTCTCCGGCTCGAGCGAGTAGAGCATGGTCAACCCTTCGGACTCAGAGAGGTCCATTCCCACCGGGAGATAGCCCTGCTGGATCCGCTGGTTGATCTCCGCCAGCGTCTCCTCACCCAAGCTGTCGTAGGTTGTGATCTGCCACTCCGGGAGCGTCTCCTGTGCCCAGGCAAGCGCAGACAGCAGGAGGAGCGCTGCAATGAACTGCTTTGATTTCATGCTTGGACTGTATCACCAATTTCTGCTGGAAGTGAAGCAGCGCGGAGGAGAGGCCCGTATTGATAGGTGAGACCGCATGCGGTCTACCACACTATCAGGAGGGCATATGAACAGCCTCAACTCAATTCTCATTGAGGGCAACCTCACTCGGGACCCGATGGTCACGGAGACCCCCAAGGGGACGCGCGTCTGCAACTTCAGCGTGGCGTCCAACCGCTTCTACCGCCACAACGAGTCAATGCAAAAGGAGGTCTCCTTCTTTGACGTGGAGACCTGGGCCAGGCTGGCGGAGAAGTGCGCGGACCAACTGGAGAAGGGGCGCGGTGTCCGGGTTGTGGGGCGGCTCCGCCAGGACCGGTGGACGGACCGGGACGGCAAGAACCGCTCGCGCGTAAAGATCGTGGCCGAGCACGTGGACATCCGTACCAAGTTCCGGAGAGACGACGAGCTCGAGGAGGCCATTGACGATGAGGACCTTCCCGACGCGCTGACCGAGCTGGAGGAAGAGGAGGAGCGTCAGCCGGCGGTGGTGTTTTAGGCCGCCGCGGTAGTACCTGACCGTGACGGTCGCGCTTGACCGGCTACACGATTGCACAGTAAGGTCTGTTCGCGAAACCGGAGGTCGGGCAACCGGGAGCCGCGCACACCGCGCGGCTTTTTTGTCGCACCCGGCTGACGCGTTGAGCGGGGGGAGCGTGAAACGGGCAGACACGATCATCAAGATCCTGCCGGGCGAGCGGTTCACACCGTTCGCCCTGGCCAAGAAGCTAAACGCGGTAGCTATCCTGGAGTCATCGTCGTACCAGCAGGGGAGAGAGCGATACAGTCTCCTGATGATCCAGGAGGCGTTCCGTCTGGAGCAGCGGGGCCGCGAGATTCTGCTGATCAAGCGCGGCGGACGTCGCGCGGTTCGAAGCGCGGCCTCCGACATCCTGGATCTCCAGCTCTACTTTGCCAACCAGCATACCCTGCCACACCAGGATTTTCCCTTCCCCGCCGGCGGGATTGGGTATCTCTCCTACGAGTTCGCGGCGTACTGTGACACCATTCGGTTCGCCACCAAGGAGGACCCGTTGGGGTTACCTGAGGCGGCGTTCATCTTTGGGCATGTCTTTGTGGTCTTTGACCACTACACGGATCTGCTCTATCTCATTGGTCTCAACTATGATGAAGACGCGGTTGACCTGGAGGCGGAGCTGGCTCAGGCCGAGTCCCGCATCAATGACCTGGACTTCAACTACCTCAAAGAGGACACCCGTGAATACGCGACGTCGGTGGCCGGCGAAGAGGACGGAAGATCGGAGTTCATTAGGGGTGTGGCGGAGATCAAGCGAGAGATTGAGCGGGGGAATCTGCTCCAGGGCGTTCTCTCGCGCCGCGTTGTTGCCACCACGGATATGCCGGGACTGGAGGCGTATCGTCGGCTACGCACCGGCAATCCCGCGCCATATCTCTTCTATTTGAGCTTTGGCGACTACGAGCTCCTGGGGAGCTCGCCGGAGATGCACGTCAGGGTCAAAGACGACCACGTGACTATCCGGCCCATCGCCGGCACGCGCCGGCGGGGAGGCAGCCGCGCGGAGGATGCCGCGCTTGCAGAGGAGCTCAGCGCGGATGAGAAGGAACGAGCCGAGCACCTCATGTTGGTTGATCTTGCCCGCAACGATCTTGGGCGAGTCTGCAGGCCGGGCTCGGTCCAGGTTGAGAGCTATATGCAGGTGGAGTACTTCAGCCACGTCATGCATCTGGTAAGCCAGGTCACCGGCCGCTTGGCGAACGGCCGGACCGGCATTGATGCGCTGCGTGCCTCGTTCCCGGCCGGGACGGTGAGCGGGGCGCCCAAGATTCGGGCCATAGAGGTGCTTGACCGGCTTGAGTCGGTGCCCCGCCGGTTCTACGCCGGCGTGGTGGGCTACGTAGAGCCCGGCGGCAATCTGGACACCTGCATCACCATACGCAGCGCGCTCAAGATTGGCGACCACCTCATCCTGCAGGCCGGAGCCGGCATCGTCTACGACTCCACTCCAGAACGGGAGTTTGAGGAGACGCGGGAGAAACTTGCGGCGCTGACGGTAACGGTTGGGGGTGAGAGATGATTCTCCTGATCGACAACTACGATTCATTCACCTACAACCTCTACCAGTACCTCTGTGAGCTGACCGATGCAGAGGTCCGGGTGGTGCGTAACGACAGGATCACGGCCGAGGAGGCGTTGCGCCTGTCTCCATCGCACATCGTGATCTCTCCCGGTCCGGGCAGACCGGAGGACGCGGGCGTGTCCGTGGAGCTCATCCGGCGTGCCGCCGGAACCGTGCCCGTGCTTGGCGTGTGCCTTGGCCATCAGGCGGTTGCCGAGGCGTTCGGTGGGCGAATTGTGCGCGCGACGCGAATTGTTCACGGCAAGGCTGAGCAGATATCGCTTGATGGGCGGGGCCTCTTCCGGTCGCTTCCGGCAACGGCAACGTTCACCCGGTACCACTCGTTGGCGGTGGAGCGCGCATCGGTTCCGGAGGTGCTGGAGGTAACCGCCACCGCGGATGACGGTGAGATCATGGGGCTCAGACATCGAGAGTACGTGGTAGAGGCGGTGCAGTTCCACCCGGAGAGCATTGCCGGCGAATTCGGAAAGCGGCTGCTTGCGAACTTCCTTCGCTATCGCCGCGAGCCCTTTGTGGTGAAGCCGCTGCTTGACCGGCTTATTGCCGGCGAGCGCCTCTCTGAGCCGGAGGCTTCCGGATTCATGGACGAGCTCACTGAGGGGAACCTGACCCCCGCACAAATCGCCGGCGTCTTGGTCTCCGTAGCGGTGCGTGGACCGACCCCGCGGGAGATAGCCGGCTGCGCGCGAGTTCTCCAGCTGAAGCGCACGCCCATTGTGATCAACCGGCCCGTGCTGGACACCTGCGGAACCGGCGGAGACGGGCTGCACACCTTCAACATCAGCTCATTCTCGGCGCTGATAGCCGCCGCGTGCGGGGCAACGGTGGCCAAGCACGGCAACCGCGCGGTGAGCTCAAAGAGCGGGAGCGCGGAGTTCTACAAGGCACTGGGATTTGCAATCGACCTACCGCCGGCCGCCTCACAGCGGCTGCTCGTGGAGTGCGGGTTTGCCTTCCTCTTCGCCCCAATTTACCATCAAGCCATGCGCCACGCGGCCGTTCCACGTCGTGACCTGGGCGTGAAGACCATCATGAATCTCTTAGGACCGCTGGTGAACCCGGCCGGAGCCGACTATCAACTCATAGGTGTGTACGAGGAGCGGTACGCTCCGGTTGTGGCGGAAGCAGCGCACCTGCTGGGAATTCGCCGCGCGGTGATAGTGCACGGACATGACGGTCAGGATGAGCTCTCCGTCTGTGCGCCCTCCACTATGATACTGGTTGAGGAGGACGGCGCGACCACGGAGACTGAGGTGAGGCCGGAGGAGCTTGGCATGACGGTCCACCCGCCGGAGGCGCTTGTGGGCGGCACCGCTGAAGAGAACGCACAGGCGGCCAGGGAACTCCTCTCCGGCGGCGGTCCCGCGGCGGTGCGCGATGCGGTGGTCCTCAACGCCGGCGCGGCGCTCTGGCTCTACGGCACCGCAGCGGACCTGGCCTCAGGTGTGAACCGCGCTGCAACGGCGCTTGCCGACGGGTCCGTGGCGTCCTTCGTGCAGGCGGCGATTGAACGTTCGGTGATGCTCGCGGACGCCGCCCGGCAGGAGCGCGTGGCGGGGGCGGCCCCGTGAGCCGGCCCGACGCCGCGTCCATCAGAGACCGCATTGTTGCAAGGCGGGAGGCGCGCGTAGCGGCGGAGGGACCAACGCTTGGCGTTTCCGTCCCGGCCTCGCGTGAGGAGTCCGGCGCACCGCCACCGCACGCGTTTCCGCTCCCACCGCCGCTCATCTGTGAAATCAAGCGCAAGAGTCCCTCCCGTGGCTACATCGACCCTGATCTGGATCCCGTAGCCCTTGCCGGACAGTATGCGGCGGCAGGCGCCCGCTCGCTCTCCGTCCTTACGGAGGAGGATCATTTTGCCGGTAGCCTTGCGGACCTGATGGCCGTGAAGCGAGCGTTCCCTGAGCTCTCCGTGCTCCGGAAGGACTTTCTGCTCACTGACGAGGATGTCGAGGTGAGCTACCGTGCGGGCGCGGATGCGGTGTTGCTTATCGCGTCAGTCCTGGGACCGGAGACGCTCGGGCGTCTTCACGCGCGCGCGGCAGAACTGGGCGTGGCCGCGCTGGTTGAGGTGCATGACGACCGGGACCTCGCCGCCGCGCGCGCGGTGGGGGCACCCTTGGTCGGCATCAACGCCCGTGACCTTGCCACCTTCCGGATTGACCCGCTGCTGCCGTTGCGGCTCAAGGCGCGGATCGATTGGCCGGCGACAGTGGTGTATGAGTCCGGAGTTTTCTACGGCGAGCAGGTGACGGTTGCCGTTGACGCCGGCTTCGGCGGCCTCCTGGTTGGCGAGTCGGTGGTGAGAGACCCGGGCCGCGTAGCGGAGCTGGCGGCCGCGCTGCGGCGGCCGGTGCAGGTCCCAAAGCCTCCTTTTCCGGAAGCCATGGGGCGACCGGCGTTCTGGACGAGGATCGCCACGCGGCCGCGGCCGATGGTGAAGATCTGCGGGATCACCCGCGCGGAAGACGGGAGACTGGCAGCGGAGTTGGGCGCGGCCGCGCTGGGGTTCGTGTTCGCGGACTCACCGCGCAGGGCCCGGCCGGAGGTGGTGCGCGAGCTCGCGACGCTGGACGTGGCGCGGGTTGCCGTTGTGGTGGGCGATGCGCGCGCCGCGAGTATCCCTCCAGAGGTGAGCGTGCTCCTCGCCGAAGGCGCTCTCGACGCGGTGCAGTTCCACGGTGACGAAGCACCCGAGGCATGCGCGAGCGCCGCCTCTCCGTACTACAAGGCGGTGCGTCTGCGCGATCCCGACCAGGTCCCCGGTCTTGCGCGGTACCGGTGTCCGCGCGTGCTGGTAGACGCCTACGACCCGCGGCGCCCCGGCGGTACCGGGCTCACCGTGGACCCCGAGCTGATTCGTTCGGTCGCCGCCGAGCGCCCGTTGTGGCTCGCCGGCGGGTTGGGGCCAGACAACATCAGGGCCGTTATCTCGCAGCACCGTCCGGAGCTGGTGGACGCCTCCAGCCGTCTTGAGTCGGAGCCCGGGTGCAAGGACCATCACCTGCTGCGGCAGTTCTTCAGGGAGATCGATCGTGGCTGAGTACTACAACGACTACTTTGGTGAGTTTGGCGGCCGGTATGTAGCGGAGGTTCTGCGAACGCCACTGGATCAGCTCCAGGAGGCGTTTCTCGCGGCGATGGATGACCCAAGCTTCCACGCGGAGCTCAACCGCATTGCCGCCGAGTACGTTGGCCGCCCCACCCCGTTGTTGCATGCAACAAATAGTACACGCCGGCTGGGCGGCGCGCAGATCTACGTCAAGCTGGAGGGACTTGCGAACACCGGCGCGCACAAGATCAATAACGCCGTTGGTCAGATCCTCCTTGCCCGTCGAATAGGAAAGAAACGGATCATCGCGGAGACCGGCGCCGGACAGCACGGCGTGGCCTCCGCGGCGGTGAGCGCCAAGATGGGGCTGCCCTGTACCGTGTACATGGGAGAGGTGGACATCGCACGGCAAAAGCCCAATGTCTTCTGGATGGAGCTTTTTGGCGCCACGGTGGCGCCGGTATCCAGCGGCTCGCGGACGCTGAAGGATGCGGTCAACGAGGCGCTCAGAGACTGGGCGGCGTCCTTTGAGGAGACCCACTACTTGCTGGGTTCCGCCCTGGGGCCCAGCCCCTATCCGGACATGGTCCGGGAATTTCAGAGCGTTATAGGGAGAGAGACGGTCCGTCAGATCGCCGCCCAGATTGCGCCCACCGGCGCCCGAGTGGAGGCGTTGATCGCGTGCGTGGGAGGCGGCTCCAACGCGATTGGGTTCTTCTCTCCGTTTCTGGAAACACCTAGGCCCCGGCTGATCGGCGTGGAAGCAGGTGGGCGCAGCCTGGCCGTTGGCGATCACGCCGCCCGGATGCGTGGTCTAGGCACGCCGGGCATTGTACAGGGATACAAGAGCCTTTTTTTGCTGGACGACGACGGCCAGGTCCAACCTACGCACTCGGTGAGCGCAGGGCTGGACTATCCGGGCATTGGGCCCCAACTAGCGTCTCTGGGGGTGGAGGGACGCGTCGAGTTCACGCGCGCTACCGACCAGGAGGCGCTCCAGGCGCTGCAGTTCTTTGCGCGCAACGAGGGCATTGTGTTCGCCCTGGAATCCGCCCACGCTGCGGCGGAGGCAATCCGGCTGGCGCCGCAATTGCCGCCGGACGCGGCACTGGTGGTGAATATGTCCGGTCGCGGCGACAAGGACCTCTTCATCACCGCACGCGAGCTGGACGGTGAGCGCTGGCGGGCATTTCTGGATCGGGAGGCACACGAGCAATGAGCACAATCATGGCACACATGGTGGTTGGCTATCCTGACCTGGAGCGATCGCGGGTGGTCGCGCGCGGGCTTGCCCGCGGCGGCGCCGCGTATCTGGAGCTCCAGTTTCCGTTCTCAGACCCCACTGCAGACGGGCCGACCATCCAGGAGGCGTGTCAGAATGCCCTGGAAGCGGGCTTCACCGTGGACGCCGGGCTTGCGTTTGTTGTCAACGTCTTTGAGGAGACAGGGCTTCCTATCTACATCATGACCTACGCGTCCATTGCGTATCGCAGAGGTATTGACGCGTTCTTGCGCGCCGGAACGAACGCCGGAGCAACCGGCTTCATCATTCCTGACTTGCCGCCGGACTATGACGAAGGCGCGTACGCGCTTGCGGCCGATGTGGGCGCGGAGATGATGCCGGTTGTGGTGCCAACGGCCACGCAAGAGCGGTTGAATTTCCTTGCCCGGAAGTCGCCGCCGAGCATCTACGCGGCGCTTCGCGCTGGAATCACCGGCAGCCGCACTGAGCTGGGCGAGACGAATCTGCGGTTCCTGGACTCTCTGCGCGGCGTTACCATGCGCGTCTTTGCCGGGTTTGGCATCCAGAGCCGGGAGCAGGTGGTGGCACTGGAACCGCATGTGCACGCCGCGGTGGTGGGGAGCGAGCTGGTGCGAGTGGTCGCCGCTCAGCGTGATGCGAGCCCGGCACAACTGGAGCGAGCCGTCGCCCTCCGCACCAGTGAACTTGCCGGCGTTGACGCGCAGACCTGATTATTGCCATATATTGAGACGCGCCGCGCGCACAGCGGGCGGCGGCGTTGTTTGACGAGGAGTGCTCATGGGCAAAGAAGTAATCATCACCGCGGCCAACTTTGATGCAGAGGTGACCAACTCGGACGTACCGGTCCTTATTGATTTTTGGGCCGACTGGTGCGCGCCGTGTAAGATGATCGCACCGGTGCTGGATGAGTTGGCTGAGGACTACGCCGGCCGTCTCAAGGTGGGAAAACTGGATGTTGATGCAGCGCCGGATCTGGCGGCGAACTACAACGTGGTGAGCATTCCCACCCTCCTTCTGATCAAAGACGGCACGGTGGTGAACCAGCACGTAGGCGCGGGGCCGCGGCCGGTGCTCGAGGCTATCTTCAAAGACCACATCTCCTGAGACCCCGCCGGTACGTACCGGATAACCGCGTTGGCCGGAGCCGGGCCGTTCATCAAGGCACGTAGACCTCATCCGTGTTCACGGAACCGAACGTCGCGCCGCTTGTTGGGGTGATGTGCCAGTCCGTCTTGTGGTTGGTGTCACGGCCCGACGATCCGCGGCAGATGGAACGAGTGGCGGTAGACGGCTCCGGATCTACCGCGTCTTCGGGAGCAACCGCCATTCCTGCCGCGCTCCACGCGCCGGCGGCGAGGAGCTCGTCCGCTCGTTCCATCACGTTCCTGCTTCCAAAGCCGCGGTAGCTCTCATCCGAGTCGCTGGTGCGGTTGCTGTAGAGTACCGCGTCAATGATGGCGCCCCCTGGGGCCGCGCAGAGGGTCACCGCGCCGTTGTTGCCGGACAGCCCGGTGCCGCCGTCCACCCAGAAGTCCCAGGCGGAGTCGGAGGCATCCAGTCCGCCTGATTCCGTTGGAGAGCGCACCTCATTGATCTCCTCCGGTATCCCCTCCGGTTTGAAGTGAACCACGATGTAGGCACCCGCGGCAACCTCAACACTGGGAAAGACAAACCGCTGCTCCCAATTGCCCGGCGTTCCCTCATACAGGCACGCGCCGGCCAGGTTTCCGGAGGAGAGGCAGAGAAGCTCCACCATGTCCGGATGATTGCCGCTGCCCTGGGTGGTGAACTCGTTGATCAGCAATGCCGGGAGCATGGCGTTGGTTCCATAGAATCCAATCAGGAACCGCAGCTGGTTGCCCCGTTCATCCGCAACCTGGGCCTCCACGGAGTGCTCAACCCCCGGCGCCGGCGGATCCGTAAAGACAAAGTCCAGGCCGGACGCGCCCGGACGAACCTCTGGTGTCCCGGTGATGCCTGAGGAGCAGAGGACGCTTTCCGCAACCAGCCGTGCGGGCTCGTCAAAAGAGACGCGCAGCGTGCGCGGGTCCGCCAGCACCACACCCGTGAGTGAAGGCGGAACCAGATCCGCATGCTCCAGCTGCGGTAACTCCGGAAGGGGCGTGCAGGAAACGACTGCTCCGGTGAAGAGCACCGCCAATATACATGATCGCATTGGTACCTCCCATACACAGAGATGGGCGTGAGATCATCAGAGCTTCACTATGCGTCGCATTCGTGCCGATTTTGACGGTAGGGGCCGTGCGCGCTATAATCGGGTGCGAACCCATTCTTGAGCTTTCCGGAGTAGCTATGAGTGACAACCCGCTCTTTGAGAAGTACGGCCAGACGGTGGAGCCCGGAAAAGAGATTTTCCATGAAGGCGATCACGGTGACCGGATGTATATCATCCAACAGGGCCACGTTCGGATCACCAAGAGTATAGACGGCCGCGAGTATGAGCTGGCCGTACTGGAAAAGGGCGACTTTTTCGGTGAGATGGCACTGGTCTCACGGATTGAGCGGACCGCAACCGCAACGGCCGTGGATACGGTGTGTCTGCTTTCATTCGATCGGCCGGGATTCCACGGCATGATTGAGAAGAACGCCAAGATCGCGCTCAACGTGATAGACAAGCTCTGCAGGCGTCTCCAGAACGCCAACGCGCAGATCCAGATGATGTTCCAGCGCAATCAGCGCAGCTTGATCGCGCTCAACCTGTACTCCCGCTTCTCCCAACGGCAGGATGGTGAGCAGTTCCTGAGCTTGGACAAGACGCTTGAAGGCATTGCCGCCAACCTGGAGGTGCCCGCAAAGCTGGTACAGCAATACCTGGAGGAGTTCGCGGAATCCCGCCTGATCGCCGTCAAGGGCAATGCGGTCCGGCTCATTGACCGTGAGGGACTCACCCAACTCGCAGACATAGGAGCCCGCTGATGTGTGGGATAATTGGGTACGTGGGCCCAAAGCCGGCAGCTCCCATCCTGGTTGAGGGGCTCAAACGCCTTGAGTATCGCGGATACGACTCCGCCGGCATCTCCGTCAACGACGGCGGCGAGCTGCAGATCTACAAGCGGACCGGGAAGATTGCCGACCTGCGGGAGATCCTTCCGTCCGCCATCCCGGGAACCGCCGGCATTGGCCACACCCGGTGGGCAACGCACGGCGGCGTTACGGACACGAACGCCCATCCACATACGGACGGTTCCGGCAAGCTGGCGATTGTACACAACGGCATCATTGAGAACTTCACCTCACTTCGGGAGAAGCTTGAGGAGGATGGCTGCACCTTCGTGACGGAGACGGACACGGAGGTCATTGCGCACCTGATTGCCAGTCTGTATGACGGCGAGTTGGAACCCGCCGTGAAGCAGGCCGTGAGTCTACTCAAGGGGACCTAC
>CAYTGY010000072.1:0-12636 GCA_964437265.1 uncultured Spirochaetaceae bacterium
CATACGAGACCGAGGCGCTCTCGGTTGCCAGATTGACGCTGGCAAACTCCACCCCGGGCAGCTTCTTCAGCGACCGCTCAACCGCTGCGACGCAGCTGGCGCAGTGCATGCCGTCTATCGTGATCTTTTCTTTGGTAGTCATTACGTCTCCTCATCCGCGCCGCCGAACCCCGCGCCGGCGCCTGCTGAGAGAAATATACAATACCCAGGTAGGGTATTCAAGGACAGTAGGTGAGAAGAATGCGGCGGACGAGGGTATGGGGTGCGGCCTAAGCTGTCTCTCCGACGTGCACAATCTTCGTGACACGTATCTCGAATTGCGTTAACGTTAACGCAACGCCGCGTCGCGTGCGGGGTGGGGACGGAGGAGCATGGCCACCATAAAGGAGATCGCAGAGCGAGCGGGTATCTCGATTGGCACGGTGGACCGAATCATCCACAACCGTGGGCGATTCTCCGACGCGACGGCCGAGCGTGTCCGGCAGATCATGACTGAGCTCGAATACCGCCCAAACGTGATGGCGCGCCACCTCTCTCACGCGCGCAGCTACCGGCTGGGCGCGTTGTTGCCCTGGCCGGATCAGGACAGCGGGTACTGGGCACTCCCGCTTGCGGGTATCACCCGGGCGGAGAACGATGTCCTGCCGTTCGGCGTCCAGATAGAGGTGATCCACTTCAACCGCTACGACTCGGGCTCGTTCCGGGAGGCGGGGCGGCGTCTGATTGACTGCGCCCATGACGGGGTGGTGATGGCGCCGCTGCTCGCAGCGGAGACGCAGGAGATTCTGGCGCAGCTCTCGGCGGAGACATCGGTCGTCTTCGTCGACACCGACCTGCCCGGCGTGTCGCGCACTGCCTACATCGGTCAGGACAGCTACCAGAGCGGACGGTTGGCTGCGCGGCTCATGGAGCTGCTGACCGGCGGGGCCGGTCCGGTTCTGGTCCTGACTCCGGACACGCGGAACCAGCATCTGGAAGCGCGGATTCGTGGCTTCACCGAGCACTCGCCCGCCACGTGCCGCGTACTGTCGGTTGCAGTGGAGCTCAATCACGATCTTGCGGCATTTGGCACGCTGTTGCGCGATGAGCTCCGCGCCGAGGCGGCCGGCATCTTTGTGGCCGACGCGTCGGCGCACTACGCTGCCGCCATTCTCGCCACGCTGCGCGTGGGGCGGCGTCCCCGGCTGGTTGGCTACGATCTGGTTCCGAAAAACCGGCGTTGGATGGAAGAGGGCGTGATTGACGTATTGCTCACGCAACGACCTGCTGCACAAGGCTATCAGAGTATTCACACTCTCTACCGGCGCCTCTTTCTGGACCAGACGCCGCCGGCGGAGATCTACACCCCAATCGACATTGTCGTGAGAGAGAACCTGGCCTACATGATCGAGGAGGAGACGGTATGAGCGAGTTCGCAGCCCTGAAGCGCGAGGCATTCGAGCGGAACATGGAGATACCAAAGCGCGGCCTCGCCATCTATACCTTTGGCAACGTCAGCGTGGCGGATCGTGAGCGCGGTGTCTTTGCCATCAAGCCTAGCGGGGTCTCCTATGAGGTGCTTACCGCAGAAGACATTGTGGTGGTGGACCTGGCGTGCACCGTGGTGGACGGTGCGTTGCGGCCAAGCTCGGACACGCGGACGCACGCCGTGCTGTACCGGGAGTTTCCCTCCATTGGCGGGATAGTCCACACGCACTCGCCGTACGCGGTGGGCTGGGCGCAGGCGCACATGCCTATCCCCATCCAGGGAACCACGCACGCGGACCACACCGCACAGGACATCCCCTGCACCCCGCCCATGTCTGATACTGCGATCGCCGGCGACTACGAGGTTGAGACCGGGAATCAGATTGTCAACCACTTCCGCGCGCTGGATCTCAACCCGGATGAGACCCAGATGGTGCTGGTGGGGTCCCACGGTCCGTTTACCTGGGGACGGAGCGGTGAGCAGGCGGTGTACAACGCGGTTGTGCTCGAGGAGCTTGCCAAGATGGCATTGTTCACCCGCATGGTTGATCCGCAGGCACCGCGGCTCAGCGATGCGCTTCGCAAGAAGCACTACGAGCGTAAGCACGGGAAGGATGCCTACTACGGTCAGGCGTAGGCGCGTCCGAAGCATCATACGGAGGAGCAGCATGGATAGGTCGATATTCGATTCCTACGAAGTCTGGTTCGCTACCGGGAGCCAGCATCTCTACGGCCCCCAGACGCTGGAACAGGTAGCGGCGGATGCGAAGCGGATTGTGGAGGGGCTCAACAGCGCCGAGACCATAGCGGTGAAGGTGGTGTGGAAGCCGACGCTGACCACCGCGGCGGACGTCGCCGCGCTGCTGCGCGAGGCAAACGCCACACGTGCCTGCATCGGCCTGATCACATGGATGCACACGTTTAGCCCCGCCAAGATGTGGATCGCAGGACTCTCCGAGTTGACCAAACCGTTCTGCCAGCTCCACACCCAATTCAACCGGGACATTCCGTGGGCGGAGATAGATATGGACTTCATGAACCTCCACCAGACCGCGCATGGCGGCCGCGAGTTCGGGTTCATTGGCGCACGGCTGCGGAAGTCCCGAAAGGTGGTTGTGGGGCACTGGCAAGATGCGGCGGTGCAACGCCGCATCGATACATGGATGCGCGCGGCCGCCGCCCTTGCCGATGGACGTAGCCTGAGAGTTGCCCGCTTTGGAGACAACATGCGCGAGGTTGCGGTGACCGAAGGTGACAAGGTTGAGGCGCAGAAGGTCTTTGGCTACAGCGTCAACGGATACGCGTTGGGGGATCTGGCCGCAACGGTGGGATCGGTCTCTGATGCGGCAGTTGACGCGCAGGTGACCGAGTACCAGGAGGTCTACACCATCGCCTCCGGCGCAGCAGACGGTCTCGGGCGCGAGCGGGTTCGCACCGCCGCCCGGCTTGAGCTGGGAATGCACACGTTTCTGGAAGAGGGCGGCTTTGGCGCGTTCACCACCACGTTTGAGAACCTCCATGGGCTTGCGCAGCTGCCGGGGCTCGCGTGCCAACGCCTGATGGCGGACGGCTATGGGTTTGGCGCCGAGGGCGACTGGAAGACCGCGGCCTTGCTCCGCGCCATGAAGGTGATGGCAGCCGGACTCCCCGGCGGTACCTCATTCATGGAGGACTATACCTACCACCTGGACCCGGCCCGACCGCTGGTGCTCGGCGCGCACATGCTCGAGGTCTGTCCCTCAATTGCATCCGGGGAAGTGCGGCTGGAGGCGCATCCGTTGGGAATTGGCGGCAAGGATGATCCGGTGCGGTTGGTCTTTGCGGCAGCTACCGGCCCCGCGATCAACGTTTCCATCATGGACCTGGGAAACCGGTTCCGGCTTGTCCACAACGATGTAGTTACCGTGGATCCTCCTGCAGAGATGCCGAGGCTGCCGGTCGCGCGGGTGATGTGGGAGCCTATGCCGGACCTGGCCACATCCGCTGAAGCGTGGATCCATGCCGGCGGGGCGCACCACACCGGGTACAGCCAGGCGATCACCGCCGAGCACATCACCGACTACGCGGAGATGGCCGGTGTGGAGCTGCTCTCCATTGGCGATGGAACCACGGTGGCGTGGATCAAGGATCAGATTCGCTGGAACGAGCTCTACTACCACCTGGCGCGCGGGCTGTAGGGCGCGGGTCAGCACCATAGCGGAATCACGGCCGCTCATCCGCGTCGTGTGATGAACGTCGCCCAGCGAATCCCCGGCCGTCCGGTGATGTCATCGGTCTCTTCCAAAGCGTCCGTGATGAAGCCGGCCTGCCGGTGAAAGCTCTCCCACACCGTGGCGGACATACAGGTGAAGTGGCGGCCACGCGAGTCGTTGCCCGCGGGATCCAAGCCGCTGCGGGCGGTATTCACCGAGTAGGCGAACACCGCGTTGGGCGCGGCCACGCGGGCGATCTCCGTGAAGAGGGCGCTGAGCTCGATTGGGAAGAGGTGCATGATGACGGCCCACGCGGTGATGCCGTCAAAGGTCTCATCCTGGAACGGCAGGCGCCCCGGCAACACCAGCTGGTGGGTGCGGCCCTCCAACTCCGGATGGCGGCGGACCGCCTCTGCCAACATCGGCCCGCTCCCGTCTACCACCGCTACATTGCAGCGACGGGCCAGGAGCGCCGCCGCGTCGCGTCCGCTGCCGCATCCGATGTCCAGTACCCGAGCGCCGGCGGTAAGGCGTTCCGCGAAGGTGGCCGGCACGCGGCTGAAATCCACCTGCTCATACGCCTCACTCATCTGAGCGGCATTGGTATCATAGAAATCCAAGGTGGACATAGGCGCTGAGTGTAGCAGCAGATGCCAAGTGTGCCCACTCTCCCCGGCGCCGCTACGAGGCGGCGGGTTTCTGGAACCAGAAGCTCCAGTACTGCATCTTCCCTGATGCGAACCCGTTGTAGCGGCCGCTTCCCTGCACGCCGGCAAACTCGCCAAACGCCTTGATCAGGAACTTGGGCACTCTTTGTGCCATCAAGGTGGTGCGCCGGGTGTTATCCACATCCAGTGCCCGCACCACGTTCTGTGAAATGTTCTTCTCTCCCTTCAGCTCGAACCCGTGTGCCTTGATTCCCTCACGAAGCCCAACCACGTCATCTTCCCAGCGCATGTCCGTGATGAGGAAATGACCGCCTGGTTTCAGCACGCGCATCACCTCAGCAAAGAAGCGCTCAATGTGTGGGTAGCAGCGAGATGATTCCACGTTGACAACGCCGTCGAATGAATTGTCATCAAACGGAAGGTCTTCCGCGTCGCCCTTGATGAACGTCAGGTTTGGAATGTCATGGTAGGTGTTGCAAAACGCAATGCCTTTGTCAGAGAGGTCCACGCCGGTGTAGCTCTTTGGCTTCAGGTACCGGGTGATATAGGAGGCGCCGCCGCCGCGTCCGGCGCCGACTTCCAAGAGGTCAAGTGCCGTTACGTCAACCCAGGACGCCGCCTGGTGGTAGAGCTGCATTCCGTAGCGTTCGTTCTCATCCCGGGGTAGCAGCTCAATGGTCTCCGGTTTGTCCAGATCTGCGTATCCGTAGTTCATACAGGTCAGGGCAACTTCTCTTTTCTCACGGCTGAGAATAAACTTGTGCCAGAGTTTCCACATGGGTCTGCGGAGTAGGCTTGGTAGTTCCGCGTAGTTTTCTATCAAGCGTCTCATGATTCCTCCTCTCGTGGCCGACCGACTTCACCGGTGCCGTGGCAGTCACCGAATGATAGGGAAAGTGGTGCCGGGGCGCAAGGGTCTAATGCACATGTTCCTTGTCATGATTGTCCGGCGCTACAGAGGGGACCTGCACCAAGCGCGTGTACTACCGGGAGGAGCGGTAGCACGTCCGCTCATTCGGTGGGCACAATCCGACGGATCTCACTGACGGTGTCAAAGTCCGTGTCAAAGCTGCAGATGCCGTCCAGGCCGTGCACGACGCAATGCGCGGCGTGGACGCAGTCGCGCGCCATCAGGCCACGGTAGTGGTTCATGAGCCGCAGCGCCTCTTCCATCATTTCCACGGTAACCGGCTCAACGGTTGGTACAATCTTCCGGGCAAGGCTGAAGACCTCCTGACCGTTCTCCCATCTGCTTATGGAACGGTACCGGTGGAGGATCTCCTGGAGTATCTCTGCGTTGATGTAGCAGTCGGACGTTATGCGTGCGGCCCCATGCAGAAACGCCACGCTCGGCGCCTTGTTGGGGTGTGGCGCACCTGCCGCATACATGAAGATGTTTGCATCCACCAGGATCACCGAAGAAGCTCCTCCGCGTCCGGTACTGATTGACGCTTGAGTTCCGCAGGTGACCCCACCGGAAGTGCCGGCGATTCAAGCCCGCGTACCGCCTCTATCGCCTCAGGTTCCGGAGACAACCCGTACTGGGTTTCGCACGCCTCCCGGACCAACTCTCCGATGCTTGTTCCTCGTTCGCGGGCGCGTCACGCCGACTTGCCCGCCGCGGCAGGCTACGCTACCATCGCTCCATGTACGCGATTGTCACATTATCAGGCACTTACCGAGAGACCGGACCGCAAGCGAAGTCGATCCTTGCCGCCGCGCAGGGCGCTTCATTCCGGTTCGACACCTTCTTCAAGCGCTGTCATGCGATCATGGAGGACAAGAAGATCACCCGCGTGGTTGTACACGCCAAGCCGGATTTCAAGCCCGGTCCCACCGCCGGGCTCGAAGAGATCAGAGCCCAACTCCAGGCACTTGTCCAGGCAGGCAAGGAGCTCTTCTTCTACACCGGCGACTATAAGGACGAACAGCTCTATCTGGCATCCGCCTGTCAGAACCGGTTGATTCATCCCTTGGGTGATCTGCGTTGTCTGGGGTTGGCCCGGGAAAACCTCTTCTTCAAGCAGTGGGCGGACAAGAACGGGGTGCAGTTCCAGATCGCCCGACGCGGCAAGTACAAGAGCGCCGCGGACCGGTTCCGGGTTGACGTTATTGATGATGCGGCCCGGGAAGAATACCAGCGGTGGCTGGACGTGTGCGCCGCTGAGATCCACCAGGCAATCGCGGATGGTTGCGGCAAGCAGCGCGAAGATTTGGCTGAGCTGACCGACGGGCGTGTGCTCGACGCGGATGAGGCGTGTGAGCGCGGCTGGTGCACGCGTTCGGTAGCGCTGGGAGCGCTCCTTGACAAGTGGAAGGAGGAGAAGGAGAAGCGGCGGAAGCTCAAGACGCCCAAGCACGTAGGATCCGGGAAGCGCGTGGCCGTCCTGGTCTTTGAGGGGGCCATCGCTGAAGGCAAGACGCGGTACAACCCCATCCTGGGGCAGACGATTGGCTCGGACAGCTACGTGAGCAAGATCGAGGCGCTGGCCAAAGACAAGCGAACCAAGGCGGTGGTGTTCCGCGTCAACTCTGGCGGCGGCAGCGCGGTTGCAAGCGAAGATATTCGTGGCGCGTTGGAGCGGTTGGCCAAGAAGAAGCCGCTGATTGTCAGCATGGCGCAGGTTGCCGGCTCAGGCGGCTACTGGATCTCAATGGCCGGGGGGCCGGTGTTCGCGCGCGCAACCACGCTGACCGGGAGCATCGGTGTGATTACCCTGAGCGCGTCCATTGAGGCCGGGCTTCGCGACCGCGGCGTCACCGAATCCACGTTGCGTACGCATCCGCACGCCGATGCGATCGGCGCATTCCGTCCGCTTACCGACGAGGAGTATGCGGAGCTGGACCGGACCGTCGCGTCCATCTACGATCGGTTTGTGGGAATGGTCGCGGACGCGCGTGGCCTCACGCCCGAGCAGGTGAACGAGCATGCACAGGGGCGGGTATGGGCCGGAGCGGATGCGTACAGCAACCGTCTTGTAGACAAGGTCGGCGGTCTGCCGGAAGCGATTGAGGAAGCGAAAGAGCGCGCCGGGCTTGCCAAGGCGCGGATTGACGTCTATCCCACGGTCAAGTACTCACTGGTAGAGCGGATGTTGTACAAGCAGGCGGAGAAGGCGGCCTGGGTCGATGTAGGCACGGCTCTGTCCACAGTCGCGGGCGGCGGGCGTGCCGGCCTGGCAATGCTTGCGGCTCCGCAGCTTGGCGCCGCCGCGCTCGCCGAGCTTACCGACCGGCCGCTACTGTGGATGGGCGAGTAGCCGGCCGCCAGGCTCAACCGCCGCGTTGCTCGTCCGCAAGCCGGTTACCGACTCCGGTGATGTCCGGCCAGAGAAACGCTACCTCGCGGTGGTAGTCGTACCCCACGTGCGCGCGGCGAGTCGCGATCTCCTCACCGCTGATGTGCTCGTAGAACCGCTTGGCTGGATTGTCCGCCAGAACCCACACCAGGAGCGACGTGTAGCCCAGCGTCCGTAGCCGTGCGGAGGTCACCTGCATCAGGCGCCGCCCCACGCCCTGGCCGTGATGCGAGGGAAGCAGGTAGAGCTCGTAGATCTCCGCGTCGGCGCCATGCTCTCTGGTCCGCTCCGGCCCGCCGGAGGCAAACCCCACCACGCCGTCTTCGTCGGATTCGGCGGCCAGCACAATGCCGCTACGCCGCTCGATAGTGGTGAGCCAGTGCACCCTCCGCCTACTGTATGAGAGGCCCTCCAGAAGCGCCTGGCTCAGGATATCCTTGTATGTACAACGCCACGTATCCACGTCGATTCTCGCAATATTGGACACATCGGTCGCCTTTGCAGGCCGAATCAGATACATGCGTACAGTATACTCGCGCACCCGCACCGGCTACAATCTGGGCATGACGGGAGACCGCACTACCAGGAGCCCCCCGTCCGGGCGGATGCCACCGGCGCATGTCGGCATTCTGGGCGCCGGGCAGCTGGGGCTCATGACTATCCTCGCCGGGCGACCGCTCGGCTTTACGTTCACCGTCCTTGCGGATGCGGCGGATGATCCGGCGACTTCCGTGGCGGACCACGTGGTGGTGGGTAGCCGGTACTCGGCGCTGGACCTTGCGACGGTGACCGCGGCCTGTGATGTCACCACCTATGAGATCGAGCATATCGATGCCGCGGCGCTGATCGCTCTGGAGGCGGGCGGCGCGGCAATCCGGCCCTCGCCACGGGTGCTCGCGTTGATTCAGGACAAGCTGGCGCAGAAGGAGGCGCTGTCCGCCGCCGGCGTACCGGTGCCACGGTTTGACGCGGCGGTGCTTCCCCCAGCGGGGGAGAGTGCCATGGGGTACCCCTGCGTGCAAAAGCTCCGCCGCGGCGGGTACGACGGTCGCGGGGTGAAGGTGCTCCGCGGAGCCGCGGATGAGCTCCTCTCGGGCGAAAGCTACTATGAGGAGCTGGTTCCGCTCGAGCAGGAGATCGCCGTGCTGGTAGCACGCTCTGCATCCGGGGAGACGGTGGTCTATCCGCCGGTCTCAATGCAGTTCGATGAACGCGCCAATATCTGCAGCAACGTGGTGATGCCGGCGGTGCTTGCGGCGCCGGTGGCCGAACGCGCGCGCGAGATCGCTCTTGCCGCCGTGGAGGCATTGGAGCCCGCGGTGGTCGCCGGCGTGGCGCGGGTGCCGGGCGACTGCCTGGATTCCGCCGCAAACGGTGTCTTCGCGGTCGAGTTGTTTCTTGCGGCCGACGGCCGGCTCCTGGTCAACGAGATCGCACCGCGGCCGCACAACTCCGGGCACATTACCATTGAGGCGTGCCGCACCAGTCAGTTCGAGCAGCATCTGAGGGCGATTGCCGGACTGCCGCTTGGGCCGGTGGACCTGATCCAGCCGGCGGCGATGCTCAATCTCTTGGGAGCGCCGGATGCCTCCGGGCAGCCGGTCATGCCGGGCTACGACGAGCTGCTCGCGATTCCTGGCGCGCATATCCACTGGTACCAGAAGCGCACGGTGCATCCGTTTCGCAAGATGGGGCATCTCACCGTTACCGCGGCAGACGCGGGCGCGGTAACCGAGCTGGTGGAGCGGACACGTCCGTATCTTGACGTTGCCGCATTGATGGGTCGCCGGCAGCAACCACAAGAGGGGGAGGAGTCATGAGCGCACATGTTGGAGTCATCATGGGAAGCGATTCGGACCTGCCGGTCATGAGCGCCGCGTGCGAAGTGCTCGGGCAATTCCGCGTGTCGTTTGAGACCACCATCGTCTCCGCGCACCGGACACCGCGCCGGTTGGTGCGTTATGCGGAGGAGGCGGCAGGCCGGGGGCTGCGGGTGATCATCGCCGGTGCCGGGGGTGCGGCGCATCTGCCCGGTATGGTGGCGTCTCTGACGCCGTTGCCGGTAATTGGCGTGCCCGTGCGTGCATCGAACCTGGAGGGGATAGACTCGCTTCTCTCTATTGTGCAGATGCCGCGCGGCGTTCCCGTGGCGACGGTGGCAATCAATAACGCAACCAACGCCGGATTGCTGGCGGTGCGCGTTCTTGCGACCGGCATGCCTGAGCTTCAAGACCGGATGAGCGCGTTTCTTGCGCAGCAGGAAGCCGGGGTGTTGGAGAAGGCGCGTGAGCTCGAGCAGGAGGGCTTTACGACGTATTTGAAGCGTATACGCCCTGGAGCGTGAGGCCGGTTGTCCGTCGGCCGGCGAATCACTTAGATTTTAGATAACACGTAGAAGACTGGAATTTCGCGCTTGGCACGTAGTAGCCAATGTTTACAGGGTAGCAGAAACATGGTATACGTAGACGCGTGAGTCTGCCTCTTGAATACCGCGCAGGTATGCATCTTCTTCACGTGGTTGAAAGCCTCCCGGAACGGGTGGCGCTTTACGAGCGTGCCATTCAACTGGCCGTGGAGGAAGGAGATCTCCTGCTCTTCATTGAAGAACCTGACGCTTTGCAGGCAATTGACGCGCTGGTGAAGCTACGGGCCAAGCCGCGACCGGAGATCCGATTGCTGGACGTGCATTCGTTACTGGACCGCAACGACGATGCGGATGCGGAGAGGCCCCCGCTGTGGCAGCACTTTTGTGACCGGCTGGATGAGGCCATTGATGCCGCGGAGCGAATCCGTGGAGACAGCCGTGTGGCGATGGTGCTGAGTCTTGACCAGGCGTTTGAGAGCTGTGAGTCCGCCAGTGAGGTAATGAGCATTGAGTATGAGATTGACCGCATGCGTGAGGAGCGGCGGCGGATACTGCTGACGTCAGTGCTTCGGCGCTCGCTCCCCAGCTCATTGCCGACGGAGTTCTTCACGTTGCATTCCCACTGGAGTTTCGGCGAACATGTATTTGGATCTCAGGGTGACTCAGCCACAAGCCTTGATGAGGCGGTGCAGAGCATGACGCTCAGCGCGCCGTCATTCCGACATCGATTCCTTGCCACCGCGCGTTCCCATGACTCGGCGCAGCAGGCATCCGTACCGCGATTCCTGGACGCGTTGCGACAGGGTGTCCTCATGGTGGATACCGGCTATACCATTCGCTACGCATCTCCCCGGTTAGCCCGGTATTTGGGACGTGACCGCTCTGAGCTCATTGATCGTTCGCTGAAGGCCTGCCTGGACGGTGTGGACTATATTAGCATCAGGCATGAGTGCGAGAAGCTGGCCCGCGGGTTTGACGCAGACTCTCCCCTGATTGTCTCTTGGCGGCTCTCGCCCGGGGTCTATGAGCCGCGCGTCTCCACGGTAGACCCTATCTTTAGTGACAACCAGCTCATCGGCTTTCTTCTTACCCTCGCTCGCGTACAGACCACGCGCGGACCACGCGCCGTCTACCAGCAGCTCAGTGAGGAAGAGCGCGCGGCGGCGGATGAGGTTGCGCCGGTGGTTGAGGACGACGCGGAGCTTGATGAGGAAGAGCTGGTGAACGACAGTATCCAGGGTACGCAGATCACCAGAAGAGAGCACCAAATCGTGTTGCTCATTCTCAAAGGCATGTCAAACCGGGAAATGGCGGATCTTCTGAAAATAGCCGAGGTCACGGTTAAGAAGCATCTCACGAGCGTCTACCGGAAGCTACGCATCACCAACAGACGTGAGTTGGTGAATAGCTTCCAGGTACCGAGCACTCGAGGCAGCACGGATGAGTAGTCGGATACTGGTTATTGAAGATGAGGCGATCATCGCCTCCGGAATCACCAGAAAACTCTCGCAACTGGGCTACACGGTCGTTGGCAATGCGGGCACCGGTGAGGCCGCCGTCCGCATGGCGGGACAGACGGGAGTTGACCTTATCCTGATGGACATCAAGCTCGAGGGCCGGATGGACGGCATCGCCGCCGCCGCGGAGATCAAGCGACGGTTCGGCACCCCGGTCGTCTTCCTCACGGCATACGCGGATGAGGCGACGCTGGAGCAAGCGAAGGTCCAGGATCCGTTTGGATATCTGGTGAAACCGTTCACGGACCGGGAGCTGTACGGCACCATTGAGGTCTCGTTGCACCGGCATCAGCTGGAGCGAGCGCTCCGCGAACGCGAGGAACGCTACCGGATGCTCTCCGAGCTGATCTCCGATTTTGCCTTCTCCATCACCGTTGGGCGTCAGCAGGAGGACGACCGCGTTCTCTGGACGGTAGGGAAGTCGGAGCCGCTGTTCGGTGTACAATTTGATACCGTCAGTGGGTTTGAGTCGTACATCACCCGGGTCCATCCGGAGGATGTGTTTCGCGTTCGCACGTACTGGGAGACGCTTCGCAAAGGCGGTCGTGAGACAATCGAGTATCGGGTTCTGCGTAAACACGAAGAAGTGGGGTGGATAAAGCAGGACGGCCGCGGGATCATGGGCGCCGGCGGACGGACGGACCGCGTCTACACCGCACTGCAAGATATCACCGCGTTGCGTTCCGCGGAGAAGGAGCTCGCGGAGCGCGAGTTCGAGCTCAGCCAAGTGGTTCAGGTGATGCAGCAGGGCGTCTGGGTTGGTGACGCTGAAGATGTCTGCATCTACGCGAATCCCGTGCTGTGCCGGCTGACGGGGTACGACCGCGATGAGATTGTGGGACAACGGAGCCTTGCGCTGCTGGGCATCCCCAGCATGCGCGACACGGAAATGGCGACGGACCAGAACGGCAGCTTTGAGGCACAGATACATCGGAACGATGGCACTCACGCGCACGTGATGGTCTCATACTCGGTGACGCGTGGTGGTGAGGGCGAGTTCAAGGGCCAGATCTGCCTGATCCAGGATATCACGCGTCAGCATCAAACGTTGGAGTTGCTTACCAGAGCGCAGCAGAAGCTGGAGGGTGCGTTCCACGCCAGTCCCACACCCAGTCTGCTGATGGATAC